>NZ_JBEXFG010000002.1:0-149112 GCF_040606675.1 Streptomyces sp. NPDC005393
AGAACCGGTCAACCAATGGCTCCACAATGGCCTTCGAACGCAGAAACAACGGCTCCTCAGCCATCTGCTCCCCACCCTCTCTTCGAGATCCAACGTCAAATATCGCCCCGGGAGTGCGGATGCCAACTCACCGCTGGCGGAACGCTGGACCACGGGAACGGCAGATGAAGTGCAGAGGTTGGACGGTCCCGCACACCTCACTCCACAGCGCACCCATGCGCTCGGTCAGCACTATGACGCGGGTTGCCGCATTCGATCAATAGTGTCCGGGAGCCCGTGAACTGAACACTCCGGAGTGTCACCTTTCGGCCGGGGCGTCGCTCAACTGCGGCAGCGCATCAGTTGAACACAGAAGGGGCTGCCGGTATGCACTGACTTCACGTAAAAATCACTCGAAAAGTCGGGCGGCTCTCGCCGCTTCATCCAGAAATGAGGTATCGACCCGGTGACTGATACAGAAGAGTCTGGCGTGCGCTACGAGAAGAAGGGCCATATCGCCTACGTCACACTCGATCGGCCCGCGGTGCTCAACGCGATGAATCTGCGCATGCACGAGGAACTGGCCCGGGTCTGGGACGACATCGAGGCGGACGACGACATAGGGGTCGCCGTACTGACCGGTGCCGGCGACCGGTCCTTCTCCGTCGGGCAGGACCTGCGCGAACGCTCCCGTCTCGACGGGCAGGGAGTCCCTCCGTCCACGTTCGGCAGTCGCGGTCAGCCGGGGTGGCCGCGGTTGACCGAGCGGTTCGGCTTGTCCAAACCGGTTGTCGCCCGGGTGAACGGCTACGCCCTCGGCGGGGGCTTCGAACTCGCCCTCGCCTGTGACCTCATCATCGCCTCCGACGAGTCGGTCTTCTCACTGCCCGAGGCGACCCTGGGGCTGGTGCCCGGTGCCGGAGGGGCCTTCAGGCTCGCACGACAGGTACCTCTGAAGGTCGCCATGGGCTATCTGCTGACCGGCCGCCGGATGAGTGCGGACGTGGCGCTGCGCCTGGGGCTGGTCAATGAGGTCGTGCCTGCCGAGGGATTGGATGACGCGGTCACCGCATGGACCGATGCGCTGCTCCGCAGCGCTCCCCTGGCCGTGCGTGCCATCAAGGAGGCCGTGATGCGCTCTGTCGACATGCCCCTGGAGGAAGCATTCGTCACCCCCTTCCCTTGGGAGCAGCAGCGCAGGCACAGCGCGGATGCCGTCGAGGGCCCGCGCGCCTTCACGGAGGGGCGTGAACCCGTGTGGCGGGGGCGCTGACGGCAGGTACCCGACACCTTACGCGCTGATCGCGCCCAGGGGACGGGCCACGGGTTCCCCTCAGGAGCGCCGCGGGGCCGTCGCGGCGACGGGCAGCCCCCTTTTCGCTAACTCCACGACGGAGCTTCCGGCCTCCGGGGCCGGCATGACTCCCCCCTTGTTAAGACAATGCCGTTGCCTTTGGGGTCGCTGCTATCTTTGGTTCAAGGTGATCTTGACGGCTGGCCGGTGCTGGCTGGCGGGTTCGTCGGAGGCTCTGCTGCGGCTCGGGGTGATGCACGATTTGAGCTTCGGCGCGCAGTCTCGTGACCGTCGTCGGGGCAGCAAGGCTCTGGTGATCTCAGTGAGGCCGAGGCGACGGTCACGTTTGCGTGCCGAGGGGGGAAAAGCCGGTCGGTGCAATTACCGAGCGGCGGATGACGTTCAGGGCCCGGGTGAACGAGGTCCGTTCCGCCGCGCACTGAGCGATGGGGGCGGCCTCGACGAGCAGGCCCCCGGGTGGCATGGTGAACGACCAAGTGAGCGAAGATCTCCTGCCGAATGCCGTCCGGGGTCTGTGAGCGCAGGATGGGTCTGTCGCGCTGGTGGGTCTTGATCTCGTCGAAGACGAGTTCAATCTCCCAGCGTCGTGCATAGCGTTCGGCGAGTTCGGCGGCCGGGTACTTCTCGTGGTCCATGAGGCTGGTGATCAGCCGGATCACCTCGGCCTGGCCGTCGATCCGGTATTCGACCACCCATACCGGGGCCGGCGGTGCCTTGACGGTCCCGGTCGCCTTGTTGGCTTTGTCCGCATGGATCCGGGCCAGATAGCTTCCATCGGCCAGGACGCCCTCTACAAGCCGCACGAGAACCTGCACTTCAGCGCCGCCCTGGACACGGTCGCCGACCTTACCGGCGTGATCGTGAGTGCCACGCACCGCACACCGTCGCCGACCACGCCCACTACCTGCACCGACGCCGCGCCTACGGCTCTTCCGGGTCAAACTGAACCGCCCCACACTGTTCGCTCAACTCGACGCCCTCGACTGGGACGAGACCCGCAACGCGAACGTGCGCGTGCACCGCACCGAGGAGAAGAACTCCACCCGGCACGAGATCCGCACCGTCCGCGTCCAGCCCCTCGCCAAGGACCAGGTCCGCTTCCCCCACGCGACCCAGGCCCTGCTGATCGAACGGGACACCACCGGCCGTGGCGGGTTCTGCTGCGCATCGGGGCCCGTCCTCGGGGCCGTCGGTCCGGTACTGAAGTGTCTTCGTCTCGCTCACCCGGGAACGGTATCCGAACAGGGTGAAGGGCCCCATACGGAGTGAGGCCCTCAGGTGTGACGGCCTTATGGCGTGACTGTGGAGACCACGTACACCTTCGGGTGCAAGGCGTGTTGACCGCTGACCGTGATCTTCACAACGGGCTGCGGATCCTTCTGTTTCAGGACCATTCCGGACCAATCCTGACCGCTGCCGAGATGCCAGCCCACCTTCACGGCCTCCTTGGCGCTGATGGTCACCTCGCCCTTCGCCAGGGCGGACGGGCGGGTGCCGAGCCGGGCGAGGAAGCGGTCGAGCCCCTCTCGGGACGTGATGAACTGCGCGTACAGCCGACTGGTGTCCCACGAGTTGGTCTCGTAGAACGCGACGTCCGCGGAGTAGGCCGGGATCGGCACATCGTAGATGCGCCGCTGCACCCTGCTCGGCCAGCCCACGGTGAGGCCCTTGGCCACGGCGCTCTCAGCCTTGTCCTCGCCGCCGTTGCGGCTCTGGATGGCCGAGATCACCAGATAGCCCGCCGGGATCGCGATCAGCAGGAAGATGATCACGCCCTTGACCCAGCGGCGGGGCGGCCGCCCGC
Organism: Streptomyces sp. NPDC005393; assembly: GCF_040606675.1. Lineage (NCBI taxonomy): Bacteria > Bacillati > Actinomycetota > Actinomycetes > Kitasatosporales > Streptomycetaceae > Streptomyces > Streptomyces sp. NPDC005393. The sequence goes on from NZ_JBEXFG010000002.1 coordinate 3,099, forward strand.
CGTCGCCGCCGGGCGCGCCGGGCCGCTCGGGGGCGCCGCTGTCGCGGCCCGGCGGGGTGCCGCCCGTACTGCCGGGGCCCGCACCCGGCACGGGGCGCTGCTCGGCGGCGTTCACCGGTTGCCTGCCTCGCCGCGCGACGCCAGCCGCAGCGGGGAGGACCCCGCGCGCTCGTACCGCTCGACGCGTCGGCGGTTCGCGCGACGGAAGCGGCGGGCGACCAGCCGGGCGAGGTCGGCGGCGCCGACCATTCCGGCCTCGGGGCCCAGCTGAGCCTTGACGATCCGGGCCTCAGGCCGGTAGCCGCGGCCGGTGAGGGTGCGCCGGAAGGCGTCCCGGGCGGGCCCGATCAGCAGGTCGTCGGCGGCGCTGACGCCCCCGCCGATGACGAAGCAGGAGGGGTCGAGGGCGGCGGCGAGGTTGGCGATGCCGACGCCGAGCCACTGGCCGATGTCCTGGAGCAGCTCGACGCACATCGCGTCGCCCTCGCGCGCCAGCTCGGTGATCAGCGGCCCGGTGATCTCGTTGATGTTGCCGCCGACCCGGTCGGTGATGCCGTACGCCACCGGGGACTCGGCAGCGGCGAGCTCCCGGGCCTCCCGGACCAGCGCGTTGCCGGAGCTGTACTGCTCCCAGCAGCCGCGGTTGCCGCACGGGCAGCGATGGCCGCCGGGGACGACCTGCATATGGCCGAACTCGCCCGCGACACCGTACTTACCGCGCTTGACCTGGCCGTCCTCCAGGATGCCGCCGCCGATACCGGTGCCGAGCGTGATCATGACGAGATGGTCCTCGCCGCGGCCCGCGCCGAACCGCCACTCGGCCCACGCGGCGGCGTTGGCGTCGTTGTCGACCATGACGGGGACGTCGAGCCGCTCCGCGAGCCGGTCGCGCAGCGGCTCATTGCGCCAGGACAGATGCGGTGCGAACAGGACGCGGTTGCGATCGGCGTCCACCCAGCCCGCGGCGCCGATGCCCACCGCGTGCACATCGTGCCGGTCGGAGAGGTCCAGGACCAGCTCGGTGATGGTGTCCTCGACGACCTTGGGGCTCTTGGACTTGTCGGGCGTCTCGGCGCGCAGCTTCTCGAGGATGTTGCCGTCGGCATCGACGACCCCGGCCATCACCTTGGTGCCGCCGATGTCGATGCCGACGGTGGGGACCCGGGGCGCGGTCAGATGAGACCGGCGCTCGCGGGTGCCCACGGTCCGCAGCACGGTGGCCCGGGCCGAGCCCCGATGCACTCTTTCGCGGTAGATGCTCATCGGCCGGCCCCTTCACCGGTACGGGGGGTGCGGTCGCTGCGGGTGGGTGCTCGCAAGAGTTCGTCGTCCCTGCGGGGGTCTCGGGAGGCCGGGGGCCTCGGGCTGCGTGGTCGTGGCGGGTGGGACCCGCCGTGCGATTGTGCCTCACCTTGGCCTCACGCCGCATGGTGGAGCCCCGGGGCCACGCCCCGGACCCCGCTCCGTCCCGGTCCCCCCGCGCCCGCTCCGCGGGCCTTCGACGCACGGCCGGACTAGCTCTCTCCCTCCGGGCGCGCCAGCTCGTGGCTGAGCTGCTCCAGCTCGCTGCCGCCCGCCATCTGCCGGGTGAGCTCGTCCAGGGCGATCTCCTCCCTGGCGTGGCGGCCGGCCATCGCACCGCGCTTGAGGAGCACGAAGCGGTCGCCGACGAGATAGGCGTGGTGCGGGTTGTGGGTGATCAGGACCACCCCGAGCCCCGCGTCACGGGCGGCGGCGACGTACTTGAGCACCACCCCGGACTGTTTGACGCCCAGCGCCGCCGTCGGCTCGTCCAGCACGAGGACCTTGGCGCCGAAGTGGACGGCGCGGGCGATGGCCACACACTGGCGCTGGCCGCCGGAGAGGGTGCCGATGGGCCGGTCGACATCGGGCAGGTCGATGCCCATCCGCAGCAGTTCGCTCCGGGTCGTGGCACGCATCGTCGCCACGTCGAGGCGCTTGGCGGGGCCGTACCCCTTGCGCAGCTCGGAGCCGAGGAAGAAGTTCCGCCACACCGGCATCAGCGGGACGACGGCGAGGTCCTGGTAGACCGTGGCGATACCGCGGTCCAGGGCCTCGCGCGGGGAGCCGAGCAGGGTCTCCTCGCCGTCGATGGTGAGGCTGCCTCCGTCGTGCCGGTGCAGCCCGGCGACGATCTTGATGAGGGTGGACTTGCCCGCACCGTTGTCGCCGAGGACACAGATGATCTCCCCGGCGTGCACCTTTAGGGAGATGCCGTCCAGGGCCTTGACGTTGCCGTAGTACTTACTGATGTCGCGGAGCGCGATCAGCGGAGTCCGGGATGCCTGGGATGCCCCGGATACCTTGGATGTAGTCATTTGCTGGTCTCCGCCCGCTTGCGGACCCACCAGTTGAGCAGCGTGGCGAGCAGCAGCATCGCCCCGAGGAAGAACTGGAACCAGTCCGCGCCCCACTGCGCGTACACGATGCCCTTGTTGGTCATGCCGAAGATGAACGCGCCGACGGCGGCGCCGACCGCCGAGCCGTAGCCACCGGTCAGCAGACAGCCGCCGATGACGGCCGCGATGATGTAGAGCAGCTCATTGCCGACGCCCTCACCGGACTGGACGACGTCGTAGTTGAACAGCAGATGCTGCCCGGAGATCCAGGCAGCGAAGGCGACGCCCATATAGAGCCCGATTTTGGTGCGGTTCACCGGCACGCCCACCGCGCGGGCGGCCTCCTTGGCGCCGCCCACCGCGAAGATCCAGTTCCCGGCACGGGTGCGCAGCAGAATCCAGGTGGCGAGCGCGATCAGGGCGAACCACCACAGAACGGTGATCTGCAGATCGACATCCCCGAGGGACAGACGCGAGGCGAAGACCTGATGGGCGGAGGGAAAGCCCTCCATATCGGCGATGCTCTTGGTGGAGACGGTGTCGCTGATCATCTTGGTGAAGCCGAGGTTGCAGCCCTGGAGGATCAGAAACGTGCCGAGCGTGACGATGAAGCTCGGCAGATCGGTGCGCACCAGCAGATAGCCGTTGAAGAAGCCGATGGCGAGGGTGGCCAGCAGGGACACCCCGACGCCGACCCAGACGTTCGCCGTCATCTGGTACGAGAACATCGAGGAGATCAGCGCCGACGAGGTGACCATGACCCCGGTCGACAGATCGAACTCGCCGCCGATCATCAGCAGGGCGACCGGCACCGCCATGATCCCGATGGTCGACGAGGCGTAGAGCACGGTGCTGAAGCTCGACCACTGGAGGAAGGAACCGGCAACGACCGAGAAGAAGACGAAGACGGCGACGGCGCCGACGACCGCGCCCAGCTCGGGACGGGCCACCAGCCGGCGCGGCAGCGAAGCGCGGACCGGCCGCTCGTCGGCCGGCTCGGCACTCACGGGCGGTGCGTCCGCGCTCATCGGGTCCCCCGCTTCGTGTACGCGGCGAGCTCGGCGGCATCGTCCTTGGTGATGATCTGCGGACCGGTGAGGACCGGCTTGCCGCCGCCGAGGACATCGGCGTTGTACCGGTTGAGCCACAGCAGATCCACGGCCTCATAGCCCTGGAGATACGGCTGCTGGTCGACGGCGAAGCCGAGCGTGCCGTCCTGGAGCCCAGCGGCGACCTTCGCGTTGAGGTCGAAGGTGTCGATCTCGGCGTCGCTGCCCGCCTGGTCGGCGGCCTTGGCGGCGGTGTCCGCGAACGGCGCGCCGAGCGTCACGACGGCGTCGATACCCTTGTCCGACTGGAGCTTGGCCTCGATGGAGGACTCCACGTCGGGCATATTGCTGCCCTTGACGTAGACCTTCTCCATCTTCCCCTCGAAGGTCTTCGCCGCACCGTCGCAGCGCTGCTCATGGCCGACGTTGCCCTGCTCGTGCAGCACGCACAGCGCCTTCTTGCGGCCGCGCTTGTTCAGCTCCTCGCCGACGGCCTCGCCCGCGACGGTCTCGTCCTGGCCGACGTGGGTGAGCGCGCCGAACTCCTTGGACACCTCGGAGCCGGAGTTGACCGTGATCACCGGGATACCGGCCTTCTCGGCCTTCTTCACCACCGACTTCATGGCGTCGGGCTTGGCAAGGGTGACGATCAGCGCGTCGACCTTCTGGTCGATGTACGACTGGACCAGCTGCGCCTGCTCCTTGCCCTCCTCGTTGTTGGCGTAGAGGAACTTGATGTTGTCCTTGGCCGCCGCCTGCTTGGCGCCGCTGCGCACGATGTCCCAGAAGGTGTCGCCGTCGCCGGAGTGGGTGACCATCGCGAAGGTCCACTTCGGGGTGTTGACCGCCGCCCGCCCCTGCGCCGCCGCCTGGGCGGCCCGCTCCTCGGCGCGCTTGCCGCCCGTACTGCTGCACCCCGCCAGGGCCGTACCCAGTGCCGCCGCCAGCACGGCCGCGGTTATCGCGCGTACCCCTGTCCGAACCCTCGCCACGAAGAGTCGCCCTTCTCGCTGTCTGTCCCGCTGTCGTCTTCGCGGCCGGGGCGCCGCATGATCGGTCGGCCCGGCCGCCGCCCAAGTATCCGTTACGGGCGGACGCCGGGGCTCCGGGGGTCTTGAGCGGGTGCGCCGCCTCACGGGCACGGCAGCGGTCAGGGGCGTACGAGCAGCTGGAACTCGAAGGCGTAGCGCGAGGCCCGGTAGGTGTGCGAGCCGAACTCGACGGCCCGCCCGGTGTCGTCGTAGGTCGTCCGCTCCATGGTCAGCAGCGGCGCGCCCTCCGGCTCGCCGAGCTCCTCCCCCTCCTCCGCGGTGGCCGCGCGGGCGCCGACCGCCTGGCGGGCGCTGTGCAGGGTGATGCCGGCCGCGCGCATCAGCCGGTAGAGGCCGGTGTCCTCCAGCTCCTTGCTGTCCAGCTTCAGCAGACCGGCGGGCAGGCGGTTGGACAGATGCGCCATGGGCTCGCCGTGCGCCAGCCGCAGCCGCTCGATCACCACCACCTCGGTGCCCTCGGCGATCCCGAGCGCGGCGGCGACCTCGGCGGTCGCCGGCTCGGTGGTGTTCCGCAGGACGCGGGTGGCGGGGCGCTGGCCCGCCGCCTCCAGGTCGTCGTAGAGGCTGCTCAGCTCCAGCGGGCGCTTGACCTGGCTGTGCACCACCTGGGTGCCGACGCCCCGGCGGCGCACCAGCAGGCCCTTGTCGACCAGCGACTGGATGGCCTGGCGGACGGTGGGCCGGGACAGCCCGAGCCGCCCGGCGAGCTCGATCTCATTGCCGAGCAGGCTTCCGGGCGCCAGCCGCCCCTGCTCGATCGCCGCCTCAAGCTGCTGGGACAGCTGGAAGTACAGCGGGACCGGACTGCTGCGGTCGACGCTGAACTGGAGCGCTTCCGCCCCGCCAGAAGATTCTTCTTCCTGCATTGCCACGGGGCGAGCGTATCCGGATGAGCTGATGACGGGAAGTCGTGAAGTTCTGTTGTCCGGACAAACTACTCGGAGAAACGGACAACGCTGTCATCGTCGCGGGCGCCGTCCGCCGCCGGCCGCGCCGCCCGCGCGGCCCGCGCCTGCTTCCGGCTCGCCCCGGAGCGGGGGCGGCAGCGGGGGCGAGACACCGCCTAGAAGGCACGCTCGCGCAGCCGTGCGGCGGACCGCGCCAGCCGTACGGCGCCGGCCACGGGGAGGCTGAGCGCCATCAGGAGGGCGAGCACGATCGAGGGGGCGCTGATCCCGTCGAACACCAAGGCGAAGACGTGAGCGAGGAACGGCACCGTCACCAGGGGCGACAGCACGAACAGCGTGGCCTGCCACTTCTCGCGCCGCACCCACGGCGCGGACCGCCACAGCCGTACGAGAGCGGCGAAGGCGGCGACCAGCCCGAGCGGTATGCCGATCCCCGGGACGAGACACAGCGGCACGGGCAGGACGGCGAGGACGAGCGTCACCCAGGTGCCTCCCACGTTCTCCGGCTCGGGAGGGATGCTGCCCAACTCCTCGGCCAGCGCGTCCTCCGCGATCTCCCGCGGGGTCCCGAGCCAGTCGAGTACGTGGTGCACCCGCTCCTCGCCGACCTCCGTGCCGCCGTCTTCCGCGAGGGCCGCCTCGATCTCCTCGCGCAGATCCGCGAGCAGCTCCTCGCGCCGTTCGGCGGGGAGCGCCGCGGTCTGCTGCTCGACCGATGCCAGAAAGGTCCGCACGAGAGGGTGGCTGAGGGCACTGCGCATATCGTCTCTCCGGGGCGAGGAAACGGCCGCCGGTCCAGGGCACTACGACCGGCATCCGTCAGCGTGTAGTACGTCGTGACGGCCCGCTGCCGGATTCGCGCAAATGCGCAACCGCGACGCCGGGCTCGTCGGGCCAGACCTCTAATCCGTGGCGCGGTCGGTGGGGGTGCGGGTCATGGCCTGGTCGAGCTGGCCCCTGGTGAGGCCGGCGGGGAGCCGGGGGGTGTCCGGGCGGGCGCGCAGACCGTCCAGGAGAAGGGCCACGATCCGGCGGGCCGCGCGGTCCCAGTCGTCGGCGGGCAGCTGGGCGTGGGCGAGCATCGCGCCCGTGACGATGAGATCGGTGGCGGTGGCGTCGGGGCGGACGGAGCCGTCGTCGATACCCCGGTTCAGCACCTCGGTCAGGGAGCGGGTGATCTGCGGACCGAGCGGGTCGCCCTGGCCCGGGAGCGGGCCCGGGGTGCCCAGCAGCGGCAGGGCGAGGTGCCGGCGCTCCTCCATGAGCCGGTCGAAGAAGCCGGCCAGGGCGTCGAGCGGGCGCGCCGTGCTGTGCTCGGCCTCGCCGGCCAGCGCGGCGAGGAGCTCGTAGGAGCGGTGGACGACGGCGGCGCACAGCTCCTCGCGGTCCGCGAAGTTCCGGTACAGCGTGGCGATGCCGACCCCGGCCTCGCGGGCGACGACGTCCAGCGGCGCACCCGGCCCGTCGCGCAGCAGGACCTGTTCGGCCGCGTCGAGCAGGGCGACACGGTTGGCGACGGCGTCCGAGCGGCGGCGGGTGGGCTGGGCGGGACTCATGCGGTCCATCTTCCTCTCCGGACGCCCAGCCGCACGGGCCCGTGGTGGAAGCTGTTCCGGGTGACGGTCCGCTACCTCATCCACTCGTCCTCGTACTTCTTGTACGTGCCGTCATGCGTGGCCAGCTGGACCCACTGGTCGACGTACTCCCTGAACTGCGCATCGCCGCGCGGCAGGACATACGCCTTCTCGGCGAAGGAGAACGGCTTGTCCGGATGGACCGCGCACAGCTCCGGGTGGATGGCGGACTGATAGCGGGTCTCGCTGGCGTCCGTCATCATCACATCGGCGCGGCCCGCGATGATCTCGTCGAAGATCGTGGTGTTGTCCGGGTGGACGGTGAGGGTGGCCCGCTTGATATGCGCGCGGGCGAACTGCTCGTTGGTGCCGCCCGGGTTGACGATCACCCGCACGCCCGGCCGGTCGATGTCCTCCAGCGTCTGATACTTCGCCTTGTCCTCGCACCGCACGATCGGCGTCTTGCCGTCGGTCAGATACGGCTCGCTGAAGGACGCCTTACGGGCGCGGGCCAGGGTCACCGACACCCCGCCCATGCCGACGTCACAGCGCCCGGCGGCGAGGTCGTCCACCAGCTTGGCCCAGGTGGTCGCCACGAACGCCGGCTTGGCGTCCAGGCTCTTGGCGAGATCCCCGGCCATCGCGATGTCGATGCCCGTGTAGGCGCCGGTCTTGGGGTCGAGATGGCTGAACGGCCGGTAGTCCCCCGTCGTGCAGACGCGCAGCACCCCGCGGTCGGGCACCCGGTCGAGCAGGGTGCCGCGCTGCTGCTTGCGGTCGGCGGCGGGCTCCGGCGCGGAGCCGGCGGCCAGTGCCGAGCCGGCGGCGAGGGCGGCGAGCACGGTGGCGAGGGCGGACAGCGTGACGGTACGTCTCACGGCATCTCCTGGGCACGGACGGGGCGGGGGCACGGACGGGGCGGGGCACGGGCGGCACGGGTGGCACGGACGGCATCGGCGGCACGCACGAGGGCACGCCGCGGCTTGCGGCACGCCGCCGCGCTGCGCGCATGATCACAGCGCGCTCAGGGTGACAGAAGTCCCCGCCGCCGTGAACCCGTCGACCGTCTGCTGGGATGCGGTCCCGTCCCGCGAGGAACCGCCGTCCGTGCGCCCGTCAGTGCGGCTCCGGTCCGGCGTCCAGCGGCGGCGCCACCTCCGCGAGGCGGGCCAGCAGCTCGGAGACGCGCTTGGCCACGGTGTCCCGGTCGCCCTCGGAGAGCGCCGAGCCCATCCCGCAGGCGACCGCCCCGGCGGCGATCCACTCCGGGGCCTCGGCAGGGGTCACCCCGCCCGTCGGCATCACGGCGGCCTGCGGCAGCGCGGCCCGTACATCGGTGACCCATCTGGGCCCGTAGGCCGAGGCGGGGAAGAGCTTCAGGGCGTCCGCGCCCAGCTCCATCGCGCGCAGCGCCTCGGTGGGCGTGGCGACGCCTGGGAAGACCGGCAGTCCGTAGCGGTGGCCGGTGCGGATGACCTCGGCGTCCAGGCCCGGCGAGACGAGGAAGCGGGCGCCCGCGTCGACCGCCATCCGGGCGGAGGCGGCGTCGAGCACCGTGCCCGCGCCGATCACCGCGTCATCGCCGACCTCCCGGATGAGGGTGGTGACCGCCTCCAGCGCGAAGGGCGTGGTCAGTGAGATCTCCAGGCTGGTGATGCCGGCGGAGAGCAGGGTGTCCGCCGTCGCGTTGGCGTGGTCGTAACTGTCGCTCCGGACAATGGCAAGGACGCGCTGCGCAAGCGCGGCCCGGGTGATCTCCCAGCGGTACACGGCGGTCGCCGCCTTTCCTCTCCGAGGGTCTGCCTGTGATGCCGCACCGGATTGCCCCCGGGATATGCGACATTTTCGGTGTGCGGTTGACGATCTGCGGTGCTGCGGTGCGCTTGGTGATCCGCTCCGGGATCCTTACCTGTCTGCGTCTCTCCGTCTGTGTGCGTGATCTCCGGGGGTGAGGCCGGCTCAGCGGTGGACCGCGCCGCCACCCTTCGTCAGCTCCGTGAGCGCCCGGTCCCGCGCGGCGGCGGTGGGCAGCCCGTCCGTATCGGTGGCGGCCTGGACGACGAGCGCGGCGACGCAGGCGGCCTCGGCGAGCGCCCGGTGCTCGGGCAACCCGCGCAGCCGGGCCGACAGATAGCCCGCCGCGAAGCCGTCACCGGCGCCGACCGGGTCGACGACCGGCACCGCGTGGGGTGACTGGTCCCAGCGTCCGTCCAGGGTGAGGACCGACGAGGAGTGGTCGGCGCGCTTGATCACGACCTCGCCGGCCGCGCCGCGCAGCAGCTCCCGGGCGGCGTCGTCGGCCGGCTGGGCGGTCAGCAGCTCCAACTCGTCCTCCCCCGCGAGGACGATATCGGCCTCGCGCAGCAACGGCCCGGCCGTCTGGGCCCACTGCGCCGCGCCGCCCAGCTTGCTCCGTACGTTCGGATCGAAGGACACCCGCGCCCCCGCCTCCCGGGCCAGCTCCACCAGACGCCGGCTCGCGGCGGCCGCGGTCGGCGACAGCATCGGCGTGATCCCCGATATGTGCAGCAGCCGGGCGCCTTCGAGGGCCTCGGGGCGTATCTGCTCGGGGGTGAGCCGGGAGGCGGCCGATCCCATCCGGTAGTACTGCACATCGATGGCGCGGTGCGGATGGCTGTCCCGCATCATCAGCCCGGTGGGAGCGTGGTCGTCCACGACGGCGTGCGCGACATCCACACAGTCGGCGCGCAGCTCGCGCAGCACCGCCTCGCCCGCCGGGTCGGCACCGACCCGGCCGAGCCAGCGCACCCCATGGCCGAGCCGGGCGAGCCCCACGGCCACATTGGACTCGGCCCCCGCCACGGAGCGGCGGAAGTGCACGGCCCGGTCCAGCGGAACCCCGGGTTCGGCGAGCAGGAGCAGCATCGCCTCGCCGCACGTGACCACTTCCGGACCGTTCGCCACCGGTGCCTCCCCACACGTCCGCTTCTACCGAAACGTTATCGGGAAGGAGTGACATGGGACCGCCCGGGGTTCCGAGATCGTTATGGACGAGACCAAGACGGGATCAAGGCGGGATCAAGACGGCGCCAAGCCGGGGCGAGCGCGCACGGTGCGTCAGACGGTGGGGGTGGTGCCCCCGTCGATGACGTACTCGGCGCCGACGACGGCGGACGCGCGGTCGGAGACGAGGAAGGCGACCAACTCGGCGACCTCCCGCGGCTCGTCGGGGCGGCCGAGCGGAATGCCGCCGAGGGAGTCCATCAGCCGCTCCAGGGCAGCTTCGGGGGCGATCCCCGCCCCTTCGGCGATCCGGTCGACGAGAGCCTCCGCGGCGGCGGTCCGGACGAAGCCCGGGGAGACGGTGTTGACCCGCACCCCGTGCGGGGCGACCTCATTGGCCAGGCCCTTGCTGTAGGTGGTCAGCGCGGCCTTGGCGGCAGCGTAGGCAAGCGTGCCGTTCCACAGCGGCATCCGGCGCTGGATCGAGGTCACGTGGACGATCACTCCCTTCCCCGCCTCGATCATCCCCGGCAGCAGACCGCGGTCCAGCCGGACGGCGGCCAGGAGGTTGATGTTCAGCTCCTTGGCCCACTCGTCCTCCCCCAGGGCCGCGTACCCACCGGCCGGCGCGTCCGAGCCGCCGAGGGTGTTGACCAGGATGTCGACCCGGCCCAGCCGGTCGAGCGCCTCGGCGACGACGGTGGCGGCCCCCTCGGCGGTGGCGAGGTCGGCCGCGATGAACCGCTCCGGATCAAGGCCCTCGGGCCGGCGGCGGGCGGTCACCAGCACGGTGGCGCCGGCTCGCGCCAGCCGGTCCGCGATGGCCGCGCCCGACCCCTGGGTGCCGCCGGTGACCAGGGCGCGGCGGCCGTCGAGGGATTCGGGGAGGGGCTCGGCGAGGGGTTCGGCGAAGGGGGTGCTCGCGGGAGTGCTCACAGTGCCCACGGTACGTCGGCGGAAGATCACCGGCAGGGTGCCGCGGCCGTGACCGCTGCCCCGGCGATGCGCTGCGGCCGCTGCCCTGGCACAGGGCAGCTGCCGCAGCGCGGGGGGTGGCGGTCTTCGTGGGTGGCGGGCTGGGTCAGCAGCCGTAGTCCACCAGGTCGAACGACGCGTAGTGGTCGGAGGTGTAGTAGTCCTCGTCCGTCTTCTTGCCGGTGACGATGCGGCGGGCGCCGCGGTCGCTGGAGCCCGGGGTGATGACGGTGTACTCGTGGTAGTAGCCGGAGGACTGGGACGGAAGGACGCCCTCGCGGTTCTGGAAGACAACGCCGTCCTGCGGGTACGGGAAGGGCCCGCCCTGGTCGATCAGGTCCAGGGTGTCATGGGCCTGGGACGGCAGGTCGGAGTAGCAGATGTCGCCGACGGCCGCGATGACCTGGGTCGATGCGACGGTCCGGGGCGCGAGCGGCGCGGCGGCGGTGGCCGTGGCGGCCGTACCACCGATGATCAGCGTCGAGGCGAGGGCTCCGAGGGCACCGATGCGGGCAATCCGTGGGGGGATTTTCATGCGGATAGCATGACGCGCGTAGACCATGACGTGTCAATGCCAAGTCACCTTCGTTCCCCACGAGTTCACAAGACCTGCGCGAACCGTCACGACCGATAACCGAAGCGTAATCTTGCCTATCAGGCAAAAGGTTTGCCTCTGAGGCACAAGATGGCTATACCAGTGATATGAATCCCATCCCCCACGGGGCTGCGGACGGATCCACCGACGAATCGGCCGGCGGAGCGCCCGCCGAGCTGCCCACCGTCGCCCCCCGCCTGCGTGACCTGCGACGACGCAGCAGTCTGACGCTCGAGGCCGCCGCCCAGCGCGTCGGTCTCTCGCCCGCGCATCTGTCCCGGCTGGAGACGGGCCGCCGCCAGCCATCGCTCCCGATGCTGCTGACCCTGGCCCGTACCTATGGAACCACGGTATCCGACCTCCTCGGCGAGGTGGCGCCGGAGCGGGACCCGATCATCCGGGCCCGCCGTATGGAGGCGTCCGAGGCGGGCGGCTGGACGTACTGGCAGGCCGGCGGCTCGGGCCGGGCCATGCAGGCGCTGCGGCTGCATGTGCCGGAGCGGTCCGGCCGGCAGGACGAGCTGGTACGGGTCCACCCGGGCGAGGAGTGGCTGTACGTCCTCCGGGGGCAGCTGCGGCTGGCCCTCGGCGAGGCGATCCACGTACTCGACGTCGGCGACGCCGCCCACTTCGACTCCCTCACCCCACACCGCATCGCCGCCGTCTCACCCGGCGGTGCGGATCTGCTCTTCGTCCACACGCTGCTGCAGAGCGGCGCGGCCGAGCTGTGCCTCGGCGACACCGCTAGCGAAGGAAGGCCTGGTACCCCGTGAACGACCGCATCAACGACGGCGCCCACGACGCCGCCGCCCACACCCCGGCGCCCAAGGTGATGAACGAGGAGGACAGGGCACCGATGTCCCTGACCGTCCGGGTCTTCATCTATCTCGTGGGCGTCCATTTCATCGCCGCGTTTCTCTTTATGCTCTTCTACCTGGGCGGCGCGAAGTAGAGGCTCGCGCTTGAAGTAGCGGCTCGCGTCTTCGCCCTGCCTCTTTGCGCTGCCTCACCCCGCGTTGGTGGAGAACAGCCCGCCCGTCGGCCCCTGCTTGTCGCCGCCCTGCGCCTTCTTGAGGGCGTTCGCCAGACCCTCGATGGTGAGCGACTGCAGAATCACCCGGCCGTTGCCCTCCAGCGTGGCCAGCGAAAGCCCCTCGCCGCCGAAGACCGCGTTCATCAGCCCCTGGCGGTTGAGCCCGCCGATGCGCTGCACCCCGTACTGAATGCCTTCCTCGAAGGCCACGATGCAGCCCGTGTCGACCTCGATCCGGCCCCCGAAATCGGCCGGATTGAGGTCGATGAAATTACCCGCACCACAGATGATCACGGTGCCACGTCCGGTGAACTTCTCCAGGATGAACCCCTCACCGCCGCTGCGCCCCGTCTTCCCGCCCTGAAACGCGATACCGAATTCCACGGTCGACTCGGCCGCCACAAAGGCGTCCTTCTCCGCAAACCAGGCCCGCGTCCCGTCCAGCTCCAGCGCCCGCATCTCCCCGGGCAGCACCCCCGCGAAGCCGACGGTCCCCTCACCCCCGGTCGAGGTGAAGTACTGAAACGCCAGCGACTCCCCGGCCAGCGCCCGCTGCCCCACCTGCATCGCGGTCCCCATCGCCTGCCGCAGCATCCCGCCCATCCCGCCGCCGCCACTGCCTCCTGAAGGCTGCCCCTGGGTGCTCGGCCCGGACAGCCGGGTCTCCATCGTCACGTTCGCCGTCTTGAACAGGAACTTCCCGGCCTCGCAGTACACGGTCTGGCCCGGCTTCAGGCTGCAGACGGCCATCTGCATGGCGTTCCCGACGATCTCTTGCTGCAGGGTCACTGCCGGCCTCCTCGATGTGGTCGTTATCGGACATCCCCGTCAACGATCGACCCGAACCGTTCGGTTCCGTCGGGTGGCGCAGGTCTCTCCCGGCCCTCGCCGAAGACGGGACCCGGCCGGGCACTCAGTGCGACGATCGCTTCACACGGTCTGCGATCACCCGCCCCGCAGCTGGAGGTAGCACAACGATGAAGGACAGCGCCTCGGCGACGGCCCGCAGGATGTGGGCCCTGTTCGAGCCCATCCACGCGGTCACCTACTTCGCACCGGAGGCCCTCACGGCGTACGAGGACGCGGGCCTGCGCGGCTTCTGGCGCGGCTACTTCGCGTGCCGCGCCGCCCCTCTCGGCCCGGTCGGGCCGGAGCCCGTCGTCGCCGCCTTCTTCAGCTTCGCCCCCGGCATGGTCGCCCGCGCCCTGCCCGACGCATGGGCCCTGACCGCCCCCGAGCGCGCCCTGGAGCTACGCCACGCGGGCGCCGTCGCCGCGCTGCGGCGTCTGCTCGCCGGGTACGAGGGCGAGGTGGAGCGGGCCGCCGAGGCCCTGGTGCCCCGGGCCGCCGGCCTGGACGGGTCCGGCCGCGTACTGGCCGCCGCCAACGCCTCGTTGGACTTCCCCGACAAGCCCGCCGACCGCCTCTGGCACGCCGCCACCCTCCTGCGCGAGCACCGCGGCGACGGCCACGTCGCGGCCCTCGTCTCCGCCGGCCTCGACGGCTGCGAGGCTCTCGCCCTCCGCGCCGCCATCGACCTCCCCCGCACCGAACTCCAGCCCTACCGCGGCTGGACCGACCAGGAGTGGGAAGCGGCCCAGCAGCGCCTGGCCGAGCGCGGCTGGCTGGACCCGTCAGGCTCCGCGACGGACGCCGGACGCGAGGTCCTGCGCACGGTGGAGGAGGCGACGGACCGGGCCGCGGAACGGCCGTGGCGGGCGCTGGACCCCGACGAGGTCGGCCAACTCGTCCGCCTGCTCAGCCCCCTGGCAGCCGCCTGCGGCGCGGCGCTCCGCTTCCCCAACCCCATCGGGCTCCCGAAGCCGGTGCCCTAAGCGGTCAGCTGACGCCACCCGCCCGTCTGCTCTCGCACTGCGCCTGACGGTAGGCCCGCAGCAGAGCCCGGCCGGTCCCGCACTCCTCGGTGGGCTCCCGGCAGCTTCGGCAGCCCGCGGAGTGGTCCAGTGCCGCGCGCCATGCCTCATCTGTGTCGGCGTCGCGGCCGGGGCCGAGGGCGGAGGCGGCCATGACGTACGTCCGCATGGGCGAGCGCGGCGCAGGGCCGAGCGCGGCTGGTTCTGGCAGGCGGTGTTGGGCGGCCTCGACGATCGTCGAGCCATCGGGCGCGTTGCCGCAGCGAACGAGATCGTCGCTGCGGCCGCTCCATCTCCCGCGCCACTGGGTCGTTGAGCACCTGATCGACGCGCTCGGAAGCTGACGCACTGCCCGACGCCACCCGCGGTGTCTCACCCCGCGGTGCGTGTCCCCTTGATGCCGAGGGTCATCATGGGCGCCTTCGCCTTGCCGGTCATCGTGTCACCGTCGATCGACACGGTGAACGTGACCTTCATGGTGAAGGGTGAGGTGAGTGCGGCGGTGAAGCCGATCTCGGTGCCGTCGACGCGGCCGTCTTCGATCGGGACGCCGTCGAAGGTCCCGGTCAGGGTCGTCGCGTCGGCGTTGAGGACAAGGGCGGCGTGCTGCTGGCCGCGTGGGGTGCGGAAGGTGACCGTCCAGGTGCCGTCCGCCGACGGGGCGGGCTCCTGCTGGCGCGCGCGGGGGTTCTGCCGACGGCGGTAGGCGGCGGCCGCCTCCTGGTACCGCTGGTGTTCGGCCGCGTGGTCCGGCGCGTCGGCGGGGTCGAACGCGCCGGGGGCGAAGAACCCGGTGAGAGCGTCGTTGGCGCCGACGGCGTGGCGCCCGGAGCGGGGCAGCATGTCGGCTTCGTAGCGGGTGACGGCGGCGTCGAGGGTGGGCTCCTCGGCGATGGCGCGGGCGAGTTCGGCCGCGTCGAGCATGGCGAGGTTCGCGCCGAATCCACCGAAGGGCGCCATCAGGTGGGCCGCGTCGCCCAGCAGTGTGACGCCGGGGGTGTGCTCCCAGGTGAGGGGGGCGGGCAGGGCGTGGACGGGGCGGTTGACGTAGTCGCCGTCGTTGTCGGTGACGAAGGGCAGCATCTGCTCCGCCCAGCCGGAGAACTCCGCGAGCAGGAAGCGCCGTACGGAGGCCGCGTCGTCGAGGTCGACGCCGGCGGTGGCGTGCCAGTCGAGGTCGATGCGCATGGCGACGTATCCGCGGACATGGCCGTTGCTGTTGCGCTGGCCGATGATGGCCCGTCCGTCGCCGTCGTTGGCGAACATATGGCCGTCGCCGACGAGTTTCGCGATCCCGGGGTGGCGGCGGTCGACGTCCTCGAAGCGGACGTCGAGGAAGGAGACGCCGCTGTACTGCGGCCGAGCGGGGCTCAGTAAGGGCCGCACACGGGACCAGGCGCCGTCGGCGCCGACGACCAGGTCCACCTCGGCATGCGCGCCGCCCGCGAAGTCCAGGCGGTGCCGCCCCTCGCCCAGGGGTGATGCCGCGATCAGCTTGTGTCCCCAGCGCACGGTGCCGGGCGCGATGTGAGCGGCGAGCATGGCGCGCAGTTGTCCGCGGTCGATCTCGGGGGCGGCGATGTCGTCCTGGTCGGGGACGAAGGAGTCGAGCACGGCACCGTGCTGGTCGAGGCGGCTGTTGGCCTGGCCCTCGGGCCGGGCGAGCTCGGTGAAGGCGTCCATCAGGCCGGCGTCCTCGAGCGCGATCTGCCCGGAGTCGGCGTGCAGGTCGAGGGTGCCGCCCGGGTCGCGGGCGTCCACTGAGGCGTCGGCGTCGTACACGGTGGCCTCGATGCCGTGGATCTGCAGGACGCGGGCGCACGTCAGGCCCGCGGGGCCCGCGCCGACGATGGCGATACGGGGGGTGGTTTTCATGGTGGGTCTCCTTCGGTGTGGAGTGACCGCCGCGTGGCCGCGTCCGCAGGGGGCCGGGGCAGGACAGAAAGCGCACCTCAGCGCTTACTTAACGAGCGGTCGGTAAGTGAACGTAGCTGAACGGGCGGTCGGTAAGCAAGTAGGATGGCGGCGACGAAAGGAACCGCGATGGCCACGACCACGGGACATGAGCGACGCAGCGGCCTTGAGACACGCGCGGAGATTTTGCGCGTGGCGCTGAGACTGTTCACCGACAAGGGTTTTGAGGCGACCTCGACCCGGGACATCTCGGAGGCGCTCGGCCTGACGAAGTCGTCGCTCTACTACCACTTCCGCAATAAAGAGGAGATCGTGGCGAGCCTCGTGACCGAGCGCCGCCAGGAACTGGACGAGCTCGTCGAGTGGATCACCGCGCAGCCCAGGACGCCTGATCTGCCGCAGCGGGCAGCGCTGCGGTGGGTGGAGAGCACCACGCCCGAGCGCCTTCAGGCCATGCGCCTCGCGCATGCCAACCAGCCGATCATGCGGCGGCTGGCGGACAGCGGACAGGACATCCGCAGCGCTTTTGACCGCGTCATCGACCTTCTCGTTGACGATGACGCAAGCACGCAGGACCGCCTCCTGCTGCGCATGACCTTCGACACCGCCGCCGCGGCGCTCCTCTCGGCGCAAGGAACCGACACCAGCACCGAGGACATCATCGCGGTCGCCCGCCGCGCCAGCCTCGCCCTCGCCCAGGCGACCGCGGACCACGACCAGCGCGGTGCCGAGGCCTGACATCACCCCCGCGGGCGCGAACCCGGTCATCCTCAGCCTCGCGCAAGGGCACGAGGCTAAGCGCCGCCCAACTCCGCGTGGCGCGCGGCCAGCCGCTTCGCGCCGTCCTCCGTCAGCGCCCCGTGCAGCCGCAACCGCGCGATGCCGCCGTCCGGGTAGATGTCGATGCGGACGTGGGTCACCGGTGGCGCCTCGTCCAGCAGGAAGCGGTGGACCGTGTCGGGCTGGAGGCGGGTGCGGGGCAGGAGTTCGGTCCAGCCGGGGGCCGTGTGGTCGGCCGGGACCGCGCCCGACGTCGCGTCGAGGCCGTACAACGCCGCCCAGCCCGCCGCGTTGCCCTTGTAGCAGCCGGTGTCGATCTCCACGGCGCGGATCGACGCCTGGGCGGTGAGGCGGTAGCGGACCCAGTCGTGGCCCTTGTCGCGGCGGCGGCGGGTTTCCCAGCCCTCGTCCATTTTGTGGGAGCGGCCGGGCTGGATGGAGTTGGCGGGTGGGGAGTAGAAGCGGTCGGAGGCGTCTTCGGCCGCGCCGCCGTTCTCCAGGGCGACCAGGTCGAAGGTGGCGAGCGCGGTGAGCCAGCGGGGGTCGGGGGCGACCTCGCCGTGGACGCGGAGGCGGGCGATGCCGCCGTCGGGATGTTGCTTCAGGCGGAGGTGGGTGAAGCGGCGCTCCACCGCGATCGCGAAGCCGTTGGCCGCGTGGCCGCCCACCGGGGTGCGGGGGACGAGTTCCGTCCACTCCACCTCGTCGGCGAGGAGTTCGTCCGGCGACGGGGCGCCTGGTACGGACGTCGCCTCGACGCTCACCGCCTGCGGGTAGTTGCCGCGGAAGTGGGCGGTGTCCACGACGATGCCGTGGACGACACCCGGCGCGCCGAGGCGGATCAGGGCCCAGTCGTGGTCCTCGTCGGTGGGGTGCGGGGTCTCGGCCGAGGCGCCGCGGCGGCGCCTCGTCTCCCAGCCGTCCATGACCTTGCCCTTGTGGCCGAAGGTCTCGGGGTCGAAATGCGGCGCCTCGGGCCGCAGCAGGTTCTCGCGTTCGGCGAAGAACTCGTCGTTGGCCGCGAGGACGCTTCCGCCGAGCCGCCGGTCGGCCAGGTCCGCCAGACGGGTGAAGGGAAAGTCCGCGGTGCGGTAGTCGGCGTACGGGTCGCCGCCGCCGTACGGGGTGGCGTCGCCGGTGAAGCGGGGGATCGGCGCGGTCATGCGCGGGGCTGCCTTTCCAGGAGTCGGCCGGTGGGTTCGGCCGGCGCGCCATGGTCGGCTATCTTCCGGCCGCGCAGCCAGGTGGACCGTACGACGCCGTGCAGCGTCTTGCCCGCGTAGGCGGTGACCTGGTTGCGGTGGTGGAGGGCGGTGGGGTCGACGGTGAAGGTCTCGTCGGGTGCGAGGACCGCGAAGTCGGCGTCGCGGCCGGCCTCGATGGCGCCCTTATGGCCGAGGCCGACCAGTGCGGCGGGGGCGGTGGACATCCAGTGGGCGACGTCCTGGAGGGTGTGGCCGCGGCGGCGGGCCGCCGTCCAGACGGCGGGGAGGCCGAGTTGGAGCGAGGAGATGCCGCCCCAGGCCCGCCCGAAGTCGTCGACCTTGAGATCGGCGGTGCAGGGCGAGTGGTCGGAGACGACGCAGTCGATCAGCCCGGCGGCCAGGCCCTGCCAGAGCGCGTCCTGGTTGGCGGCCTCCCGGATGGGCGGGCAGCACTTGAACTCGGTGGCGCCGTCGGGGACTTCCTCGGCCGTGAGGGTGAGGAAGTGCGGACAGCTCTCGACCGTGATCCGCACGCCCTCGCGCCGGGCGTCGGCGATCAGCGGGAGCGCTTCGGCGGAGGAGAGGTGGAGGACGTGGACGCGGGCGTCGAGCCGTCGCGCGAGCGCAATGAGCCCCGCGATGGCGTGGTTCTCGGCGTCGCGCGGGCGCGAGGCGAGGAAGTCGGCGTAGTGCGGGCCGGTGGGCGGCGGGGCGCCGTCGATGAGCTGGGGGTCCTCGGCGTGCACGATGAGCAGTCCGCCGAAGCCGGCGATCTCGGCGAGGGCGGTTTCCAGCTCGGCGGGGGAAAGCTGCGGGAACTCCTCCACACCGGAGGGGAGCAGAAAGCATTTGAAGCCGAGGACGCCGGCGTCGTGCAGCGGCTTCAGATCCGCCGCGTTGCCGGGGACGGCCCCGCCCCAGAAGCCGACGTCGACATGGGCCGACCGCCGGGCGACGGCCCGCTTGGTCTCCAGCGCCTCGGCGGTGGTGGTCGGCGGGACGCTGTTGAGCGGCATGTCGACGAGGGTGGTGACGCCGCCGGCCGCGGCCGCGCGGGTGGCGGAGGCGAAGCCCTCCCACTCGGTGCGGCCGGGGTCGTTGACGTGGACGTGGGTGTCGACGAGGCCGGGGAGGAGAACGTCGTCCCCCAGCTCCTCGACCCGGGTCCCGGCGGGGACTTCGGAGTCGTACGGCTCGACGGCCGCGATGCGGCCCCCGGCGACGGACACGGAGGCCGCGCGCATGCCGTCCGGGGTGACCACATTCCTCGAGCGCAGCACCAGCTCCACGTCGAGCACCGGGCACCCACCTCCGCTTCCGTCACTCTTCGGCGACTCGGCTTCCGTGACTCGAGATCAACATTCCGTTGAATCTTTCCCTCCGCCGTCTGCCCGGTCAAGACTCCATCCGCCGAGACCCGCCCCCAGAGGGATTCCATAAAATGGAAGTTGATTCTCGAGAAGCAGAACGCGTGCGGGGACGGTCGCCGGACGGCCGACGGACCGCCGCCCCGGCAAACCGGCCGTGACCGGCGCCAACAGCATTCCGAAGCCCCTGTGGACGCCGCCGTGGACCGGTAGGCTGCCCGTGGCCGGCCGGCCGCGAATCGTCACCGCGCGCGGGCCGGTGCCGCCCGCTGTGAAAGGAAATGCCGACGTGCCGTCCGCCGAGCCCAAGACCGCCGCTGCCAGCTCAGGGGGCGTCCAGTCCCTCGAGCGCGCCTTCGATCTGCTGGAGCGGATGGCCGACGCCGGGGGCGAGGTCGGGCTGAGCGAGCTCTCCGGCAGCAGCGGACTGCCGCTGCCCACCATCCACCGGCTGATGCGCACGCTGGTGGCCTGCGGCTACGTACGCCAGCAGCCCAACCGGCGCTACGCCCTCGGCCCCCGGCTGATCCGGCTCGGCGAGAGCTCGTCACGGCTGCTCGGCACCTGGGCGCGGCCGTATCTGGCGCGGCTGGTGGAGGAGACCGGCGAGACCGCGAACATGGCGCTGCTGGACGGCGATGAGGTCGTCTACGTCGCGCAGGTGCCCTCGCGCCACTCGATGCGGATGTTCACCGAGGTCGGCCGGCGGGTGCTGCCGCACTCGACGGGCGTCGGCAAGGCGCTGCTGGCCACCACGCCGCCCGAGGAGGTACGCGCCCTCCTCGCCCGTACGGGCATGCCCGCCGCGACCAAGAAGACGATCACCTCGCCTGACGAGTTCCTCGACGCCCTGCGGCAGGTGCGCGAGCTGGGCTACGCGGTGGACGACAACGAGCAGGAGATGGGCGTCCGCTGCCTCGCCGTGTCGGTGCCCGACTCCCCGACGGCGGCGGCCATCTCGATCTCCGGCCCGGCGGGCCGGGTGACGGACGAGGCCACCGAGGACATCGTGCCGATCCTCCAGCAGGTCGCGGCCGACCTCTCGGGCGCCCTGGCCAACGCCGCCTCCGCCTGACGTCACGGCGCGGGGCGGCGGCCGTGCGGTACGGGCGGCGCCGCCCGCCGACCTCGCGCCCCGCCCGTGTCGGGCCGCACCCGCCACATGCGCGGGCAGCCGCCCGGCGGGTGTTCGCCCGCTGGCGGGGCGTACGGCCCGGCGGGCCGACCCGACGCCAAGCGGCATGGGCGCGCCGTACGCGCACAAGGCGGGGCGACAGCCCCGGCCCGGCCCGCTCAACCGTGCCCAAGGCGGCCATAGCCAGCAGTGCCCCGGGACGGGGCGGCCAAAGCCAGCCACAGGCAGGCCGGCCCCGAGCCGCCCGACGGCACGTGCACATGCGCCGGGCGGGCCGCAGCCCCGGCCGACGGCGGGGAGGCACCGTCGGTGGGGCGGCCCGGGGCCGGTGGGGCCCCGGGGGCTTCTCTCAGTCCCTCCCCCGCGACTGCGGCACGCTGCCGAAGACGTCGATCGCCGCCCGGACGCCCGTCAGGGCCGGGCCCAGGGCGCTGACCGAGCCCAGGGCGCCCGCGATGAGCAGGAGGGAGCGGCGGAGGCGATGGAGCTCGGGGGCTCCGGTGCGGGCCATGGCGTCCAGGGCGGCCAGCTCGTCGTCCGCGATCGCCCGGTCGGGTAATTCCACCGGATGGGCGGCCAGGTCGCGCCTCAGCCGGGCCACGGCCAGACGCAGTTCGGCCGCTCGTGGGTCTCCATCGGTGCCCGCCACTCGCCTGGGTTCCACGACTGCGGCGCCCTCCACTGACGAGGCCCCTGGTGCGTCCCAGAGCCTCGTTCCATCGTTGGACAACACTGCCCTTCTCCCCCTCGCGCACTGTTGCACGAGCCTGCCCCCTCTCCCGCACGGCCGCCATGCGCCGATTCGGGCACAAGGGGCTGCGGATCAGTTAACGCCACTCTGTGCACGACGCGCCATACGGAGAGCGAAAATCAGACCGGCTGGGATGAAGGGCCCACGGCGCCCCGCGGTGCGGTAAACAGGGGCCATGGATCGCACCTCACGTGACAATGCGCAGGTCGCCGGAGTGCTGCTGGCGGCGGGCGGTGGACGGCGGCTGGGCGGGCGGCCGAAGGCCCTGTTGACGCACCGGGGACGGCCGCTGGTGGAGCACGCGGCGCAGGCGCTGCGGGAGGGCGGCTGCGCTCCGGTGCACATCGTGCTGGGCGCCGCCGCCGCGGCCGTACGGGCGCGGGCCCGGCTCCCCGGCTGCGTACTGGTCGACAATCCCGACTGGGAGCAGGGCATGGGCTCCTCGTTGCGCGCCGGGCTCGACTCGCTGGCCGGTACGGGGGCGCGGGCGGCGCTGGTCGCGCTGGTGGACCAGCCGGGGATCGGCGCCGAGGCCGTGGCACGGGTGCGGGCCGCCTATCGCTCGCCGACGAGCCTGGCGGCCGCGGTGTACGGCGCGGAGCGCGGGCATCCGGTGCTGTTCGGGGCCGAGCGGTGGGCCGATATCACGGCGAGTGCGGTGGGCGACCGAGGGGCACGCGCCTATTTGAGGGCGCATCAGTCGGCGATCACCCTCGTCGACTGCTCGGATATCGCCCGTACGGCCGACATCGACACCCCCGAGGACTTGACACTGCTGGAGTGAGGCCGACAGGAAGCGTGCCGCCGACGGGGCGCGTGGTTCAACAAACGATTGAAGTTCCACCATGAGGAAATTAGTATCCACAGGTCAGAAGCAGGCCGCTGAGGCAGGCCACCGCAGGCCGCTAAGGAGTGACAGCCCATGTCCGCACCAGCGCCGTCCCCGCTGGCCATCGTCGACGCCGAGCCGCTGGAGCGTCAGGGAGAGGTGCTGACCGACGCGGCCCTGGCCTTCCTGGCCGAGCTGCACCACCGCTTCACCCCGCGCCGCGACGAGCTGCTCGCCCGCCGTGCCGAGCGCCGCGCCGAGATCGCCCGCACCAGCGCCCTGGACTTCCTCCCGGAGACCGCCGCCATCCGCGAGGACCCGAGCTGGCGCGTGGCCCCGGCCCCGCCCGCCCTCGACGACCGCCGCGTGGAGATCACCGGCCCCACCGACCGCAAGATGACCATCAACGCCCTCAACTCGGGCGCCAGGGTCTGGCTCGCGGACTTCGAGGACGCCTCCGCGCCCACCTGGGACAACGTGATCGGCGGCCAGCTCAACCTCAGCGACGCCTATGAGCGCCGGATCGACTTCACCTCCCCCGAGGGCAAGACGTACGCGCTGCGCCCCGCCGAGGAGCTGGCCACCGTCGTCACCCGGCCGCGCGGCTGGCATCTCGACGAGCGCCATCTGCGGGACGCCGAGGGCCGTCCCGTCCCCGGCGCCCTCGTCGACTTCGGGCTCTACTTCTTCCACAACGCCCGGCGTCTGATCGAGATGGGCAAGGGCCCGTACTTCTACCTCCCGAAGACCGAGTCGCATCTGGAGGCGCGCCTCTGGAACGACGTCTTCGTCTTCGCACAGGACTACCTCTCCCTTCCGCAAGGGACGATCCGCGCCACCGTCCTCATCGAGACGATCACGGCGGCGTACGAGATGGACGAGATCCTCTACGAGCTGCGCGACCACGCCTCCGGGCTCAACGCGGGCCGCTGGGACTATCTCTTCTCCATCGTCAAGAACTTCCGCGACGGCGGCCCCGGCTTCGTCCTCCCCGACCGCAACGCGGTCACGATGACCGCCCCGTTCATGCGCGCCTACACCGAACTGCTGGTCCGCACCTGCCACAAGCGCGGCGCGCATGCGATCGGCGGCATGGCGGCCTTCATCCCCTCCCGCCGCGACCCCAAGGTCAACGCCGTCGCCTTCGACAAGGTCAGGGCGGACAAGGACCGTGAGGCGGGCGACGGCTTCGACGGCTCATGGGTCGCCCACCCAGATCTGGTCCCGGTCGCCCGTGCCTCCTTCGACGCGGTCCTCGGCGACCGGCCGAACCAGAAGGACCGGCTGCGCGAGGACGTCCGGGTCACGGCGGCCGAGCTGATCGACATCGCCTCGCTGGAGGCCAAGCCGACGTACGAGGGGCTGCGCAACGCCGTCCAGGTCGGCCTCCGCTATATCGAGGCGTGGCTGCGCGGGCTGGGCGCCGTCGCCATCTTCAATCTGATGGAGGACGCCGCCACCGCCGAGATCTCCCGCTCCCAGATCTGGCAGTGGATCAACGCGGGGGTCGTCTTCGAGAATGGCGAGAAGGCCACCGCCGATCTGGTGCGCACGGTGGCAGCCGAGGAGCTGGCGGCGATCCGCGAGGAGGTCGGCGCGGACGCCTTCGCCGCGGGCAAGTGGACCCAGGCGCACGAACTGCTGCTGCGGGTCGCGCTCGACGAGGACTACACGGAGTTCCTGACGCTGCCCGCGTACGAGCTGCTGGGCTGAGCGCGACGCGCCCCGGCCGCACCGGCGAAGGGCCCCGGACCGTAGTACGGACGGTCCGGGGCCCTCACCGCGCTACGGCGTTACGGCGTTACGGCGCGTGGAGCTGTGCGGCGAGGGAAAGCCGCACCCGAGGACATGGATCCAGAGCCCTCGCCCCCGGGTGCGGCCGCCGCCACGGGCCCGGGTCGGGCCCGGGCCCGCGTCCGGCCGGGAGCCGTCCCTCCCGGCCGGAGTCCGTGGGTCAGCTCTCGGCGGCGATACGGGCGAGGCGCCGCGCCTCGGTGCGCGCGTCCCGCGCGATCTCGTCCTCGTCGGCGGTCAGCAGCCGCCCGGCCTCCACCACCGGGCGGCCGTTGACCAGTGACAGGGCCACCGGGGCCGCCGCGCCGAGGACGAGGGCCGCGACCGGGTCCTCGATGGACGAGTGGCCGAGGCCGTCCAGCTTCCAGAGCACCAGATCGGCGAGTTTGCCCGCCTCCAGCGATCCGATCTGGTCCTGGCGGCCGAGCACCTGGGCGCCGCCGTAGGTGCCGAGCCGCAGCGCCTGACGGGTGGTCAGCGCCTTTTCGCGATGGGCGCCGAGCCGGTTGATCAGCAGCGCGTTGCGCAGCTCGGTGTGGAGCTCACCGGATTCGTTCGAGGCGGTGCCGTCCACGCCGAGGCCGACCGGGACGCCCTCGGCGAGCATGTCCGGGACCCGCGCGATCCCGGCGGCCAGCCGGGCGTTGGACGACGGGCAGTGGGCCACGCCCGTCCCGGTCCGCGCGAAGGCGTGGATGTCGGCGTCGTTCATATGGACGCAGTGGGCCATCCATACGTCCTCGCCCAGCCAGCCGGTCGACTCGAAGTAGTCCGTCGGCCCCATTCCGAACAGCTCATGGCAGAACTTCTCCTCCTCGACCGTCTCCGAGCCGTGCGTATGCAGCCGTACGCCCTTGCGCCGGGCCAGCGCCGCGGCCTCGCGGAGCAGGTCGGTGGAGACGGAGAAGGGCGAGCAGGGCGCGACCGCGATCTGCAGCATCGAGTCGAAGCCGGGGTCGTGGTGGGTGTCGACCGCCTGCTCGGTGGCGGCCAGCGCGCCCTCGGTGGTCTCGACGGCGAAGTCCGGCGGCAGCCCGCCGTCCGAGGCACCGCGGTCCATGGAGCCGCGCGCGGCGGTGAACCGCACGCCCATCTCGCGCGCCGCCCGGATCTCGGCGCCGAGCAGATCGCCGGCGCCGCGCGGGAAGACGTAGTGGTGGTCCATGGCGGTGGTGACACCGCCGCGCACCATCATCGCGAGCGAGCCGCGCGCCGCCGCGTGGACCATGTCCTCGTCGATCCGCGCCCAGGTGGGGTAGAGGGCGACCAGCCAGTCGAAGAGGTTGCAGTCCTGGGCGAGGCCGCGGGTGAGCCACTGGTAGAAGTGGTGATGGGTGTTGACCAGGCCCGGGGTGACCAGATGCCCGGTGCCGTCGACTCGGCGTACGACACCCCCCAGACCTTCCGGCGCGCGCCCCGCGCCCACCGACTCGATGCGGTTGCCCGCGACGACGACATGCCCACAGGCGTATGCGGTGTCGTGCGCGTCGACGGTCGCGACGGCGCAGTTCTCGATGACGATGCGGTTCACGGGGGCGGGGCCCTTCAGTCGGTGGGGATCGTGGCCTCGGCGCCGTCCCGCAGGACGGTGGCCTCGATGAGCCCGTATGGCCGGTCGGCGGCGAAGTACACCTCGTTGTCGTTCTTGAGGCCGAAGGGCGCCAGATCGACCGGAAAGTGGTGCTTGTTGGGGAGCGAGAGCCGTATCTCGTCGACCTCGGGACGACGCTCGATCACCCGCGCCCCCATCTGGTACAGCGTCTGCTGGAGCGAGAGCGAGTACGTCTCGGCGAAGGCGCTCAGCAGATGGCCGCGCGCCTCGGCCCAGTCGTGGTCCCAGTCGGGCATCGGCCGCGCGTCGTCGCTCCAGCCGTAGCGCCAGCGGGCGTGCACCTCGGTGGCGAGGACGCGGTCGCGCGCCTCCTTCAGGGTGGTGTACTTGTCCTTGACGTAGCCCCAGAACTCGGAGTCCGTCGAGTTCATCACGGTGAGGTCCTTGAGGCCGGCGAGCACCTCCCAGCGCTCACCGTCGTACGCGATCTGCGCGGTACGGACCTCCTGGCCCTTGCGGACGAAGGAGTGCTGGGCTCCTCCGGTCGTCCCGATCCGCTCCCAGGCGTACTCCTCGATGCGGATACGGGCGCTGTGGATCGGCTCCTGGCTGGTGACGAAGTGGCGGGCGAGGTGGATGCCGAACTGCTCGGCCGACTCGATGCCGTGCTCCTTGGCGAAGGCGTACACGGTGTTCTTGGTCGTGTCCGTCGGCAGGACGTTGGCGTTGCTGCCGGAGAGGTGGACGTCGCTCATCTCTCCCGACAGCGCCACCGAGACGTTGAGATCCTTGATGTGGTGGACGGCACCGTCGCGCACCATCCGGACGACGCGGGTTTCCGCTTTGCCGTACTGGTTCTGGCCGAGCTTGGGCATCGGTGCTAGCTCCCTCGGTATACGGAGTAGCCGAACGGGGTGAGGAGCAGCGGGACGTGGTAGTGCTCACCCGGCCCGACGGCGAAGACGACGGAGATCTCGGGGAAGAAGGCGGTGGCCCCGCCCCGCTGTTCGCGTGAGAGGTACGGCCCGGTCTCGAAGCGCAGCCGTACCTGGGTGGTGCCCTCGGGGAGGGCGGGCAGATCCTTGCAGCGGCCGTCGGCGTCGGTGACGGAGCCGGCGTGGGCCGCCCACGGTGTGTCGTGCCCCGAACGGACGGACAGCTCGACGCCCACACCCGCCGCCGGGCGGCCGAGGCTGGTGTCGAGGATGTGGGTGGACACGGAGGTGGCGGATGCCATCACCGCTCTCCTTCCGCTCGGGCTTCGATGAGCCGGGTCAGCCGGATGCGGTTGATCTTCCCCAGTTCGGTGCGGACGATCTCGCGCTCGGTGTCCTCATCGTTGCCGATCCGCTCTTCGAGAGCGGCGAGCATCTCCTCGCCGGTGCGGCCCGTGGCGCAGATCAGAAAGACATGGCCGTGGCGCTCCTGGTACGCGAGGTTCAGCTCCAGCAGCTCCTCGCGCAGATCGTCCCGCACCCCGCTCTGCTCCCGCGCCGAGGTGGCGTCGCCCGGTGCCGGCCGGCCGATGGGCGGGTGACCGGCCATCGCCTCGGCGAGATCGTCGGCGGTCAGCCCGGCCATGGCCGCGTCGGCGGCGTCGAGCAGCACGCCGACCCGGCCGTACGGCCGCCCGGCGGCCACCGCGGCACCCCAGGCCCGGCTGGCACACACCTCGTGCAGCAGCCGGGCCACGTCCCGCTCGTCCGCTGCGTTGAACCGGGTCAGGCCCGGCGGAGCGCTGGAAGTCACCCTCGCAAGCTAGGAGCCTCCCCCCTCGACCGTCAACGCTTTGTTGAAAACTTCGCGCCACATCACGGCTGCCGGCCCCCGCACGGCCGGGCCCCGCGTCATGCTGTTCCCCATGAACGACCGAGGCGGCATGAGCGACCGAGGCGGCGACGGGACAGGGGCGAGCCCTCTGCTCGCCGGCCTGCCGGACCGCTTGTGGTCCGTCCCCTATGCCGGCGCCCGCTTCCCCGGCTCGGCCGCGGTGACGGAGCGCCCCGGCCTCGGCGAGGGCGCCAACTGCCAGCTGTTCGCCTACGCGGTGCTGCGCCACTTCGGGCTTGAGCCGCCCGTACTCCGGTCGAGCGAACTGTGGGACGACCGGGAGTCCACAGCGCGCGTCACCGCCGCCCGCCCGCTC
The DNA here is from genome assembly GCF_040606675.1 of Streptomyces sp. NPDC005393. Lineage (NCBI taxonomy): Bacteria > Bacillati > Actinomycetota > Actinomycetes > Kitasatosporales > Streptomycetaceae > Streptomyces > Streptomyces sp. NPDC005393. The sequence goes on from NZ_JBEXFG010000002.1 coordinate 30,956, forward strand.
GATCTGCTGCTCTTCAACGCCGGCGACGCCGCCTTCGGCGCCCATGTGGGCGTCTGGGCGGGCCCGGATCACGTCCTCCACCTCTGCGCCGAGGTGGGGCGCCCGGCCGTATGGCCCATGGCCGCGTTCGCGGCCCGGCCGCGCTATCGGACGCTGGTCGGCGTCAAGCGGGTCGTCAAACGGGTCACTGCGAGCCCTTCTCGCGGTTGAGGTAGTTGTAGACGGTGAAGCGGCTGACGCCGAGCGCGCTCGCGACCGTTTCCACGCCGTGGCGCACCGAGAAGGCGCCGCGCTGCTCCAGCCGGCGGACGATCGACTGCTTGGTCTTGCGGTCGAGGGCCGAGAGCGGGGCGCCGTGGCGGCGTTGGAGGTCGGCGAGGATGTGGTCGAGCGAGTCGGAGAGGTGGGGCAGCCGTACGGCGACCAGCGCGCGGCCTTCCCAGGAGAGCAGGACATCGTCGCCCTGAGCCCGGTCGGGGGCGATCAGCTCGCCGCCCATGGCGTCGACGAGCGGCTTGACCGCCGAGACGAAGGGGTGGTCCCCCGGGCCGCTCACGCGTCGGCCTCCGCGATGACGTTGACCTGGAGCGAGACCCGGGTGGCGCCCGCCTCCAGGGACTTGCGCAGCAGCTGGTCCACGGCGGCGAGCACCGCGTCCGCCCGGCCCTCGGCGGTGTTGCCGAAGGGGCCGACGTCGACGGTGTCCAGTGGGGCGGCCTGGACGGTTTCGCGGGCCACCACGGCGTGGGGCGGCACCTCGTCGAGGTCGAACGGCTCGGTGGTGAACTCAACCCTCAATCTCACGCCGCCAACCTACTGCGCCCGCGGGCGCCTCCGGCAGCCCCTCTTGACAGCCCTTCGAGACCGGATCCATTCTTCCGTAATACAGAAGCTTACTTCCGAGATGCGGAAGGAGTCGAAGGTCCGTGGGATTCCCGGACGATCAGCGCTTCGACGTCAATCTCTCGATCCTCTTCACCGAGCTCCCCCTCCTGGAGCGCCCGGCGGCAGCGGCCGCGGCGGGCTTCGACGCGGTGGAGCTGTGGTGGCCGTGGGTCGAGGAGCCCGCACCCGGGACGGACCGACTCGACGCGCTGCGCGGCGCGTTGGAGGACGCCGGGACCCGGCTCGTGGGGCTGAACTTCTACGCGGGCCGGCTGCCGGGCCCCGACCGCGGCGCCCTGTCCGTACCCGGCGCCGAGTCGGACCGCTTCCGCGCGAATATCGACGCCGCGGCCGGCTTCGCCCGTTCCGTCGGCTGTACGGCGCTGAACGCGCTGTACGGAAACCGGGTCGCGGGCGTGGACCCCGAGGTCCAGGACGCCCTCGCGCTGGAGAATCTGGCACTGGCCGCCCGCGCCGCCGACCGGGTGGGCGCGACCCTGCTGATCGAGGCCCTGGGCGCGCCCGAGTCACCGCACTATCCGCTGGTGAGCGCTGCCGCCGCCGTCGAGGTCGCCGACCGGGTCAACAAGGCGACCGGGCTCGGCAACGCCGCCTTTCTGATGGACCTTTACCACCTGGCGGTGAACGGCGAGGACCTGCCCGAGGTCATCGACCGCTACGCCGCCGGCACCGGCCATGTGCAGATCGCCGACCACCCGGGCCGCGGCGCGCCCGGCACCGGCGGTCTCGACTTCCCCGATCTCCTCGGGCGGCTGACGAAGGCCGGTTACGACGGCTGGATCGGCCTGGAGTACAAGCCCACCGGTCCCAGCGCCGACTCCTTCCCGTGGCTGAGCCGAGCGAAAGGCCCCTCGTGAGCGACACACCGCCCAACGGCACACCGCCACGCGGCACACTGGCGAAGATCGCCTGGATCGGACTCGGGATCATGGGCTCCCCCATGTCCGAGAACCTGATCAAGGCCGGTTACGACGTCACCGGATTCACCCTGGAACAGGAGAAGCTGGACCGTCTCGCCGCGGCCGGCGGCACCCCCGCCGCCTCCCTCGCGGAGGCCGTGGCAAAGGCCGATGTCGTCATCACCATGGTTCCGGCCTCGCCCCAGGTCGAGGCCGTCGTGCTCGCGGAGGACGGCGTCCTCGCGCACGCCCGCCCCGGCGCGCTGCTGATCGACATGTCCTCGATCACCCCGCGGACCTCCCTCGCCGTGGCGAAGGCCGCGGCCGACGGCGGCAAGGGCATCCACGTCCTGGACGCCCCGGTCTCCGGCGGCGAGGCGGGGGCGGCCGAGGCGGTGCTGTCCATCATGGTCGGCGGGGCGCGCGAGGACTTCGACCGGGCCCGGCCGATCTTCGAGGCGCTCGGGAAGACGATCGTCCTGTGCGGTCCGCACGGCGCCGGCCAGACCGTGAAGGCCGCCAATCAGCTGATCGTCGCGACCAATATCCAGGCGTGCGCCGAGGCCGTCGTCTTCCTGGAGAAGTCGGGGGTGGACCTCGACGCCGCGCTGGACGTGCTCGCGGGCGGCCTCGCCGGGTCCACCGTCCTCACCCGGAAGAAGGCCGCCTTCCTGACCCGCGACTTCGCCCCCGGCTTCCGGATCGATCTGCACCACAAGGACATGGGCATCGTCACCGCCGCCGCCCGCGAGGTCGGCGCCGCGCTTCCGGTCGGCGCCGTGGTCGCCCAACTGGTCGCCGCCCTCCGGGCGCAGGGCGACGGCGGACTGGACCACTCCGCGCTGCTGCGCGGCGTCGAACGGCTGTCCGGTGGGGGCGTGAGCGGGGACCGGGCGCTCAGGCCTTAACACGTCGCCCCCACTGCGGGGGACGGATCGCCCAAGTCCCTCCCCCCGGTGGCCCGTTTCGTGGAGCATGGGCGGATACCGCGTCCGCCTCTCCCATAGACCCTCTACGGAGCGCCCTGATGACAGACAGCGTGCCGGTGCGCTGCCCCGCGTGCCGTCGCGAGCAGTCGTTCACGCCGCCCACCTTCCCGTGTTCGTGCGGCGCGCCGCTCACCCTTCCCGTCCTCCGCGACGGCTCCCTTGAGGAGATCGAGCACCGCACCTGGCAGGACCTCTGGGTGGCGGTGAACTGCCCGTCCTGCGGCCGCCAAGGACACTGGCCGCAGCCGGAGTTCGGCTGTGGATGCGGCGCGGTGGTCCGCGTCCCCGTCGTGCCCGCGCCGGACCCCTCGGATCGTCGTACGGCGGCCACGGGCGGCGGCCCGGCCGTGCTGCGCCCCGCCTTCCGGCCGGTGACGATCCGCACCGCCAAGGACGCGGTCACCGCCGCCGCCCAGTATCTGAAGTGGCTCGGCTTCCGCAGCCTGCGGCAGCGGGAGGACCGGGCGGCGTCCGGTGTGGACCTCTACGGATCGGGTGTCGTCGCCCAGGTCGATCCGACCACCCGCCCCACCGGGCTGCGGGACATCGAATGCCTGTGGCTGAACGGGCTCCATGAGTCGGCCGTGAGCGTCTTCTTCTCGCTCGCGGGCTATGCACGGGAGGCGCGGGCGCGCGCCGACGCGCTGCACATCCCGCTGTTCATCATGGACCTGACGGGCACTCCGCAGCCGGTCAACGATCCGGCGGATGTGCTGATCCGGAGGGGGCCGCCGGACGGCTGACCCCGTCTGTCCCTTGTCCATTATCGACCGGCCGAGGGCCGGTCGGCGCCACGCACGCCCACGCTCCTCGAGCGCCCGCGCACGCCGACCGGGGAAATACGCGCCTTCACCAACCGTCTGTACTTGCGCTCATGACGTGTGAACGCTTCCGTTGAGTCACCACCCCCACCGTTCAGCAGCTCACCCGACCTGTCCGCTCAACCGGCCGGAGGCCGAACGATGGCTGTTGCGTGGTACCTGAGATTGTCGGCGTCGCTCCTCACCCTCCTGACTCTGCTCCTGGTCGCCGGCTGCGGCGGCGGCAGCGACCTGCCGCCGCGCACGGCCGAGACCCCTGCGGCCGGTACGACACCCCCGCCCGGCACATCGTCCGGCGCCCCGCCCGGCACATCGTCCGGCAGCACCACCGGCGGAGGTGACAGCGCCGGCGACAGCGTGGAAGGGGACATCAACGCGGCGGTGTCCGTGACCAACGCCTACTGGCAGACCCACTGGGCCGAGCTCTTCACCGGCGCCTACAACCCCCCGCAGGTCCTGGGCCCGTACGACGGTGCCGCCGCCGACGTCCCCTCGTGCGGCGGAACGCCGCTGCCCAACGACAACGCCGTCTACTGCCCCGACGGCGACTTCGTGGCCTGGGACATGGACCTGATGCGATGGGGCCATGAGCGGGGCGACGCCTGGGTCTATCTGGTGATCGCCCATGAATGGGGCCACGCCGTCCAGAACCGCCTGGACGCGGGCCTCGTCGATCTCGCCCGGGAGTTGCAGGCCGACTGCCTCGCCGGGGCGGTCCTCTTCGGCGCCGCGAAGGACAAGACCCTCACCTTCGAGGACGGCGACACCAATGAACTGGCCGACGCCCTGACCGCCCTCGCCGACAAAACCCCCTGGACCAACACCTCCGACCACGGCGACGCGTCCCAGCGCGTCTCGTACTTCAGCCGGGGAGCGCAGAGTGGGGTGAAGGGCTGTCTTCCGAACGCGGGGCAGTGATGCGTGGCTCGGCCATCCAGGCCGAGCCGCGGCGGTACACGGCCCCGCACGGGTCGGGCGGACCCCGGTCGGGTCAGTGGGGCGTCAGCGCGGCGCCGTCTCGGGCTGCTCGGCTCGCAGTTCGGATGCCGACCGCGACTCGGGGAGGTGCGTCAGCTCGCGGACGCCCGCCTCGCGCAGTTCGACCTTGCGGACCTTACCGCTGACCGTCATCGGGAAGGCGTCCATGATGCGCAGATGGCGGGGCACCTTGTAGTGGGCGAGGCGGCCGCGGCAGAAGCGGGCGAGCTCATCGCGGGTGAGGGTTTTGGCGCCCTCGCGCAGGATGACGCAGGCCAGGATCTCCTCGCCGTACTTCTCGTCCGGTACGCCGACGACCTGCACATCCGCGATCTTGGGGTGGGTGTGCAGAAACTCCTCGATCTCCCGCGGATAGACGTTCTCGCCGCCGCGGATGATCATGTCCTTGATCCGGCCGACGATCTGGACATAGCCGTCCTCGCCCATCACCGCGAGATCACCGGTGTGCATCCAGCGCGCCGTGTCGATCGCCTCGGCCGTCCGCTCCGGCTCCTCCCAGTAGCCGAGCATCACCGAATAGCCGCGGGTGCACAGCTCGCCGCGGGTGCCGCGGGGGACGGTCACACCGGTGACCGGGTCCACGACCTTGATCTCGACATGGGGCATCACCCGGCCGACCGTGCCGGTGCGGCGCGTGAGGTCGTCGTCGCGCCGGGTCTGGGTGGAGACCGGTGAGGTCTCGGTCATGCCGTAGCAGATGGACACCTCGGCCATATGCATCTCGGCGACCACCCGCCGCATCACCTCCACCGGACAGGGCGATCCGGCCATGATCCCGGTGCGCAGGGAGGAGAGGTCGAAGGTGGCGAAGTCGGGCAGGGCCAGCTCCGCGATGAACATCGTCGGGACGCCGTAGAGCGAGGTGCAGCGCTCCCGTTCGACGGCGGCGAGCGTGGCGGCGGGGTCGAAGGTGGGGGCGGGGATGACGATGCAGGCGCCGTGGCTGGTGGCGCCCAGGTTACCCATCACCATGCCGAAGCAGTGGTAGAAGGGCACCGGGAGACAGACCCGGTCCCGCTCGGTGTAGGCGACCGTCTCGCCCACGAAGAAGCCGTTGTTGAGGACGTTGTGGTGGGAGAGGGTGGCGCCCTTGGGGAAGCCGGTGGTGCCGGAGGTGTACTGGATATTGACCGGATCGTCGCAGGAGAGCCGGGCCTCGCGCTCGGCCAGCCGCTCGGGCGCCACCCCGGAGCCCGCACGCACCAGCCCGTCCCAGGTCCGGTCGCCGATGTAGACGACATCGCGCAGGGCGGGGCAGTCGGAGCGCACCTGCTCGACCATCCGGCGGTAGTCGCTGGTCCTGTGCTCGATGGAGGAGACCAGAACGGAAATGCCGGCCTGCCGCAGCACATACCGCAGTTCATGTACGCGGTAGGCGGGGTTGATATTGACCATGATGGCGCCGATGCGGGCGGTCGCGTACTGCATCAGCACCCATTCGGGGCAGTTGACGGCCCAGATGCCGACCCGGTCGCCCTTGCCGACCCCCTTGGCCAGCAGTCCGAGCGCGACCGCGTCGACCGAACGGCCGAACTGGGCATACGTCCAGCGGCGGCCGGAGGCGATGTCGACCAGCGCCTCGCGCTCGCCGAACCGCTCGACGACACGGGCCAGATTGGCGCCGATGGTGTCGCCGAGCAGCGGCACGTCACTGGCTCCGCTGGCGTAGGAAGGGGCCGGTGGGGTCGTTGGGACCGGTGGGGCCGGTGGGGCCGGTGGCGCCGGTGGGTCGGATGGCAGGTCGGTCATGGCGTCTCCTGGTGATCACATGCGGAGTGAGGGTCGGTCATGAGGTCATGAGGCCATACGGCTCATGCGGGTCATACGGCTCATGAGTTCCACGCGGTTCCTAAGTCTCAAGCGGTTCATGCGCTTCATGCGCCTTATGCGCTTCATACACTTCATGCGCTTCATGCGCCTTATACGGTTCACGGGCTCAAGGGGCTCATGCCCCCTCCTCACGAAACTCGACGCCGTCGCCGCGCGCGGTGCGCTCGCGCAGCTCGATGCGGCGAATCTTGCCGGAGACGGTCTTGGGCAGCTCCGCGAACTCCAGACGGCGGACCCGCTTGTACGGGGCCAGCACCGCACGGGAGTGGGCGAAGAGCGCCTTCGCGGTGTCCGGTCCGGGCTCCCACCCCTCCGCCAGCACGATGTACGCCTTCGGCACGGCCAGCCGCAGCGGGTCGGGCGCCGGGACGACGGCGGCCTCGGCGACCGCCTCGTGCTCCAGCAGGGCGCTCTCCAGCTCGAAGGGCGAGACCTTGTAGTCGGAGCTCTTGAATACGTCGTCGCAGCGGCCGATGTAGGTGATGTAGCCGTCGGCGTCGCGCGAGCCGATGTCCCCGGTGCGGTAGTAGCCGCCGGCGGTGGCCTCGGCGGTGCGCTCCTCATCACCCTCGTAGCCGGTCATCAGGCCGACGGGGCGGCCGTCGGGGCCCGTCAGATCGAGACAGATCTCGCCCTCGTCGCCGGGCCGGCCGGTGACCGGATCGAGCAGGACGACCCTGAAACCGGGGGTCGGCCGGCCCATCGAGCCGGTCTTGAGCGGCTGACCGGGGGTGTTGGCGACCTGGACGGCGGTCTCGGTCTGGCCGAAACCGTCCCGGACCGTCACGCCCCAGGAGCGCCGCACATGCTCGATGACCTCGGGGTTGAGCGGCTCGCCCGCGGCGACGGCCTCGCGGGGCGGGGTGCGCAGCTGGGTGAGATCGGCCTGAATGAGCATGCGCCAGACGGTGGGCGGGGCGCAGAAGGTGGTGATCCCGCAGCGGTCCATCTCCGCCATCAGGCGGGTGGGGTCGAAGCGCGTGTAGTTGTGGACAAAGACGGTCGCCTCGGCGTTCCAGGGGGCGAAGAGGTTGGACCAGGCGTGCTTGGCCCAGCCCGGGGAGGAGATGTTGAGGTGCATATCGCCCGGTTTGAGCCCGATCCAGTACATCGTCGCCAGATGTCCGATGGGGTACGAGATATGGGTGTGTTCGACGAGTTTGGGGCGGGCGGTCGTGCCGGAGGTGAAGTACAGCATCAGGGGGTCGCCGGCGAGGGTGGGCCCGTCGGGTACGAAGGGCTCGTCGTCCTGGGTGCCGCCCGTCGTCACGTCGGCCGTACGGGCGTCCTCGTACGCCAGCCAGCCGGCCGGTGCGCCGCCGACGGCGATCCGCGTGTAGGCGCCCGCCACCTCGGCGAACTTCCCGGCGTCCGCGGCCCGCACGATCACATGTTTCGCCTTGCCGCGGTCGATGCGGTCCGCGAGGTCGAGCGGGCCGAGCAGCGGGGTGGCCGGGATGACGACGGCGCGCAGCTTCATCGCCGCCAGCGCCGTCTCCCACAGCTCGACCTGGTTGCCCAGCATGACCACGATGCGGTCCCCGGCCCGGACCCCCTGGGCGCGCAGCCAGTGCGCGGCCCGGTCGGAGCGGCGGCGCATCTCGTCGAAGCTCACGCGGATCTCTTGGCCGTCTTCCTCGACGATGTGCAGCGCGGTACGGTCGCCGCTTGTGTCGGCGATGTGGTCGAACCAGTCCAGTGCCCAGTTGAAGTGGGTGGGGCGTGGTGAGCTGAACCCCTCGTATGCCGCCGTGTAGTCGTCCCGGTGGTCGAGAAGGAAGTCCCGTGCCATGCGGAAGTCGCGAGACGGACTCTTTGCTGTCACTTGTCCTCCTGATTGACGTACCGATCGCTAGCATCGTGCGACGAGTGATCTGAGTCTCACCACCCCCGGACGGGGGTGGCGGTATTTCCGGGAGGTGGCCGTGGCGGAATCGGACCGGGCCGTCGACGTACGGACCACGCTGCAGCGAATGCGCCGGCGCGGTGGACTGCCCGTCGCGTTCGGCGGGCTCTTCACGGGCTCACGGCAGTTCCGTATCTCCGAACTCACCGGGACCACCACCAACGCCCTGCACGGGCTCGCCATCACGCCGGGCAACGGGCTGGGCGGCAAGGTGCTCACCATGTCCCGGCCGATCTCGGTGGCGGACTACCCCACCTCGCGGGCGATCAGCCATGAGTACGACGCGGTGGTGGGCGCCGAGGGGCTGCGCTCGATGCTGGCGGTGCCGGTCGTCGTACGGGGCCGGGTGCGCGGAGTGCTGTACGGCGCGCTGCGCCAGCCGCTGATGCTCGGCGACCGCGCCCTGAGCGCGGCGGTGGAGGCGGCGCGCGAACTCGAGCAGTCGCTCGCGGTGCAGGAGGAAGCGCAGCGGCTGATGACCGTGGCACATCAGCCGCCATCGGCCGCGGATACCGATCCGGCGCTGTGGGAGGAGGTGCGCAAGGCCCATGTCGACCTCCGCGCGCTCGCGCACCGCGTCCCGGACCCGCAGCTACGAGCGGAGATCCTCACCGCCTGCGGCCGCCTGGCCCGGGCCTCCTCGGGCACCGGCCGTGAGCCGTCGGCCCGGCAGGTGGTGGAGCTGTCACCGCGCGAGGTGGACGTACTGGCCTGCGTGGCCTCGGGCGCCACGAACTCGGCGGCGGCGGACCGGCTGGGGCTGCGGCCGGAGACGGTGAAGAGCTATCTGCGCTCCTGTATGCGGAAGTTGGGGGCACAAACGCGCTTGCACGCGGTGGTCGAGGCTCGCCGGGCGGGGCTCCTGCCGTAGGGGGCGACGGCGAGCCCGGGGTGCCGTCCCCGCGCGGCGCACCGGGGCCCGGGTGCCGGTCCGGGCACGGACAACGCCGCCCCGCGCGGCACCCCGGCTCGGCCCTGTGGGCGCCGTGCCCGTGCTCGTACCGAGCCGCGGGTATCGCGCGCCACGCCGCGGCCCGACCACGGCGGCGCGGGCCCGGCCGGCGGCGGCGAGCACGGACCGCGCCCCCGGAAGCCGGGGCGCAAGGAGATCACGCTGCCTTGCGACGCTCTTCGACGCGGCCGGGCCGGTCGCCGTCGTACCGCTTGCCGGGCGCCCGCTGCCGCGACATCGCGGCGGCCGACGAGGCGCCGCACGCGCCCGGCGCCGCGTCGTCGCCGCCACCGGCCGGATGAGACCCGGGTGACCGTCACCGCGGCGCGGCGGCGCGGGCCGTCCGTGGCGCCCTGCCGCCCCTGCCCCGCGCACCGGAGCCCGGGGCTCGGCGGAGCCGGGGGCCCGCCGGGGCCCCGGGCCGCCACGTGGGCATTTGCGGGGATATCCTGCATTGAGGCCAGTGCTCCGCGCCCGTGCGCCCGCGACAAGGAGGTGAGGTCCGCGATGAACAGTGAACCTCCCAGTCGCATGCCGCGAGGCGCCACCCCGGCCCGGCTGGTCCGAGCCTGAGCGCGACGCCCAGCGCGACGCCCGGCTCGACCCCGGCCCCCGGCCCGGTGGCGGCGTCTGTGGTGTGCCCCGTTGCCCCGCCCAGCGTCCGCTACCCGTAAGGACCCCTCATGCCCGAGCGCCGCTCCCGCACCCCGCGCCCGACGAAGCGGTACCCCTGGCTGCGCCCCGCCGGGACGGGCCGGGCCAATTCCACCCCGCGGCCCGCCCCGGCGCCCCCGGGCCCCTCGCGCGGTGAGTCCCGGCCCGACTCCTCCGCCGATGCCGCCCCCGCCACCGACGAGCGCAGTGTGGTCGACGCGGCGGTCTACCGCGACGGCCGCCGGGTCGGCACGCCCGACACCCTCGCCGCGACCTACCGGCGGCTGCGCGAGGCGCCGGGCGCCATGGCGTGGATCGGGCTCTACCGGCCGAGCGAGGCGGAGCTGCTCTCGCTCGCTCAGGAGTTCGATCTGCACAAGCTGGCCATCGAGGACGCGCTGGAGGCCCATCAGCGGCCCAAGCTGGAGCGATACGGCGACACGCTGTTCGTGGTGCTGCGGGCCGCCCGCTACCTCGACGCGGCCGAGGAAGTCGACTTCGGCGAGCTGCATGTCTTCGTGGGCCCCGACTTCGTCATCACCGTCCGGCACGGCGCCGCCCCGGATCTGTCCGCGGTGCGCGGCCGGATGGAGACGACGCCCGAGCTGCTGGCGCTGGGCCCCGAGGCCGTGCTGTACGCGATCCTGGACGCGGTGGTGGACGGCTATGCCCCGGTGGTCGCGGGGGTGCAGAACGACATCGACGAAATCGAGACCGAGGTCTTCCGCGGCGACCCCGAGGTGTCGCGCCGTATCTATGAACTCTCCCGCGAAATGGTCGAGTTCCAGCGGGCGACCCGCCCGCTGGTGGGAATGTTGCACGGTCTGATGGCGGGCTTCGACAAGTACGGCACCGACGACGAGCTGCAGCGCTATCTGCGCGATGTCGCCGACCACGTGACCCACACCAGCGAGCGCGTGGACGGCTTCCGCTCGGCCCTCAGCGACATTCTCGCGGTGAACGCCACCTTGGTGACCCAGCAGCAGAACGCGGAGATGAGGGCGCTGGCGGAGGCCGGATTCGAGCAGAACGAAGAGGTCAAGAAGATCTCCGCCTGGGCGGCCATCCTCTTCGCGCCGACCCTCGTCGGCACCATCTACGGCATGAACTTCACTCATATGCCGGAGCTGGACTGGGTGCTGGGGTATCCCTTCGCGATTGTGCTGATGGCGGTGGTGTGCGTCAGCCTCTACCTCGTTTTCAAGCGCCGCGGCTGGCTCTGAGAATCCGGTGTCCCGATGGTTGCCGAGCTCGCGCGCACCCCCATACGTTTGGGCTCAAATCTTCTGCGCGAGGGAAGGCCGAACACCGATGGAGTGGTCGGAGGGGTTCGGCCCGTTTCCGGCCCATCCGTCGCTCGACATCGACGACACCAGGTTCGCCGAGGCGTTCAGGGAGTTCACAAAGCGGCTGAAGGACAACTACCCCTTTTTTCATTCCCGTTACGCCGGACAGATACTCAAGCCCCCGCATCCCGCCGCCATCGTCGGCTATCGGGCGCGCGGATCCTGCGCAGCGTGCTGATGAAGCCGGAATCCGAGCACCATGTGACGGGGCTGCAGACCCGGGTGGAGGAACTCGCCCGGCGGTCCTGATCCGTCTCTCGCCTCAACTGGCAGATTTCCCGGGCTGGTTGTGCTTCGATGCCGTTCGGCACGGTACGAACAGGCGAGCGACAGGAGTATGCGTATGGACCGGCGAGGGTTTCTCAGGGGCGCGGCCGCCCTCTCCACCGCGGGGCTGATCACCGCCGCGGGCGGGGCGGCGACGGCGATCGCCGCACCGCCCCGGCCGCTGGCCGCCCAGGACTGGCTGTCCGCCATCGCCGACGCCACGCCCGTCCAGCGGCTGACGCTGCCCGGAACCCATGACTCCGGCGCGCGCTACGGCGGCCCCTGGACGGAGTGCCAGAACACCACCATCGCCGACCAGCTGAACAGCGGCATCCGCTTCCTGGACATCCGCTGCCGCGCCTTCGACAACGCCTTCCCCATCCACCACGGCGCCTTCTACCAGAATCTCAACTTCGACGATGTGCTGGGCGCCTGCCGCTCCTTCCTCTCCGCGCATCCGTCGGAGACGGTGCTGATGCGGGTCAAGCAGGAGTACTCGGAGGAGAGCGCCGCCGAGTTCCGCCGGATCTTCGACACCTACCTCGACGGCAAGGGCTGGCGCTCGCTCTTCCGTCTCGACAGCACCCTGCCCACCCTGGGCCAGGCCCGCGGCAGGGTCGTGCTGCTCGCCGACTCCGACAACATGCCGGGGGTGCGGTACGCCGACGCGCAGCTCTTCGACATCCAGGACGACTACATGGCGGAGCCGTTCGGCAAGTACCCGAAGATCGAGGGCCAGTTCCGCAAGGCGGCGGCCCAGCCCGGCAAGCTCTTCATGAACTACGTCAGCACCGCCGCCCTCCTCCCGCCCCGCTCCAACGCGGACCGTCTCAACCCCCAGGTCAAGTCCTTCCTGGAGGGCTCGGAGGCCCAGGGCTGGACGGGGCTCGGCATCGTCCCGATGGACTTCCCGAACACCACATCCGGCCTGGTCGACGCCCTGGTCCGGCACAACCCGACGGCCTGACGAGGAGCGGGGAGGGAGAAGAAGCGGGTGGTCAGCGGCGGCGGACGCCGACCACCGGGCGTGCGTGGCGTACGAGCTCCAGGGCCTGTTCCGGGAACCACTGCCCCGCGTCGGGGTTGACCGTCCCCCGCTCCGGGTCCTGGGGCCCGGCCGTACCGCGCAGACACCGTCCGTCCGACTCCCCGGGCGTCTTCACCCACAGCGCCGCGTCCTGCAGCGGATCGCCCGTACGGGTGGTGGGCCGGGTGCCCAGTCCGCGGCCGGGCGGGTTGCACCACGCCTGGGGGTCGATGTGCTCACTGGTCCTGGGCGTCCACGGGCCGCGGCCGTTGCGGCTGGTGTCGGTGACGAAGTGCTTCATACGGGCCGGATCGGCCGGTGCGTGGGCGCGCATCCAGGCGCGGGCGTGCCGCCGCGACCAGGTCTGGTCGGCGCAGTCCTCGGGGTCTCCGCCGTCGTCGACGTAGGCGAGGCAGGAGGAGACGAGCCGCCCGTACCAGGCGTTGGCCTTGTCCGTCTGGTAGTGGGAGACGTTGACGGCGAAGCCGGTGGCCTCGTCGATCCCGGCCGTGATGAGGCGGGGCACGATGCTGCTGACGGCATGCCAGCCCGCATGGCCCGCGTCCAGGTAGACCATGGTGTGGCTGAGCGCGGAGAGGGCGTCGACCGCGTAGTGGATCTCGGAGTAGCGGGCGACGGTCTGCGGGTCGTCCTCGGCGGTGGGGTCGTCGGGCTCGTCGAGGCGTCCGGCGGCGGCCGGGTCGTCGACAGGGGGGATCGCGGGGTCGGGGTCCGGGGTGGGAGTGGGCGTCGGGGCGGGGTCGGCCGCGGGGGTCTGGGGTGCGTCGGTCCGAGGTGCGGCGGTCTGGGCTACGGGGGCCTCGGCCGCGGGGGCGGTCTGCGCCGCCGGAGCCGTCGGCCCGTTCGGGTCGGGCAGCGGGGGGAGCTCGGTGAGCGTGGGCTTGGGTGTGGGGGTGGCCCTATCGGCGTTGTCGGTCGCGGCGGGCACCGTGCCCTGCTGCGCATCCGTACTGCCCTCGGCGGGGGCGGCCGGATCGGCCACGGCACCGCCGGGCACGGCGCCCGGCCGCGCATCCGTACCGCCCTGCTCCTGCCCGGCGGCGCCCGTGTCCTCCTCCGCCGGGCAGTCGGACGGCAGCAGCGCCAGCGAGTCGGGCTCGAGGACGACGAGCGCCTCGCGGTCGCCGATGCCCTCGGCGACGGCGTCGATCCACGCCTCGTACTCGGCGGCGCTCCGCGCTCCGCCGCTGGAGTAGCTGCCGCAGTCACGGCCGGGGACGTCGTAGAGGGCGAGGACCGGCAGCGCTCCTTGCCAGTGGGCGCGGCGGGTGGTCCTGCGGACCATCCGCTCGACCTGCTCCGGCGTCTCGTCCCCGTACCAGACCGCCTGTGGCGTACGCACCATGGAGAGGAGCCCGACGGAGTCGCGGTAGGCGCCCCGCCAGGCGAGCCGGGTCACCTGGCGGTAGGAGTCCCGGTCGGACGGCGGCACATAGAGACGGACCCTGCGCGAGGGCTCGTCGCCGCCCTTCTGCACGGCCGCGTTCACGGCGGGAGTCATCAGCAGAGGCAGGGTGGTCGCGGCCAGAACGGCCATCGGCACGATGAAGGTTTTCCGTCTCTTTCGCACAGGCGCACTCCAGGGGGCGGCGGGGCCACGGTCGGTTTTCTGACTCTCACTCAGAAACCGGCGCCCGGCAACGCCCCTTCCGCCAGGTGGCGGAACGGGTTTCCCGCCCAGGAGTGGCGTTAGATCAGATGATCGTCAAGCGACGGACCCGATCCGGCCCGTGGGCGGGTGGGTGTCATGGTGGATCGGGGTCCGCACCCCCGTGAGCGGCGCCCCGCTGCCACCCCGCCGACTTGCGACGATCTCGCTCGCGATGGACAGGGCGGTCTCCTCCGGGGTGCGGGCGCCGAGGTCGAGCCCGATCGGGGAGCGCAGCCGTGCCAGGTCCCGCTCGCCCACGCCGACGTCGCGTAGCCGCCGCAGCCGGTCCAGATGGGTACGGCGCGAGCCCATCGCCCCGACGTACGCGACGGGCAGCCGCAGCGCCCGCTCCAGCAGCGGCACGTCGAACTTCGCGTCGTGGGTGAGCACGCACAGCACCGTCCGGGCGTCCACCTCGACCGTGTCGAGATAGCGGTGCGGCCAGTCGACGACCACCTCGTCGGCGTCCGGGAAGCGGTGCGCGGTCGCGAAGACAGGGCGGGCGTCGCAGACCGTCACGTGGTAGTTGAGGAACTTCCCGATCCGCACGAGCGCGCTCGCGAAGTCGATCGCACCGAAGACGATCATGCGCGGGGCCGGCACGCTGGACTCGACCAGCAACGTCACCGCCTGCCCGCACCGGCTCCCCTCGGCACCGACGACCACGGTCGCGGTGCGCCCGGCGTCCAGCAGCGCCCGTGCCTCCGCCGCGGCGGTGCGGTCGAGCACGGTGCGGTCCGAGGCGGGGCCGGCACGGCCCGGGAGCGCGGCGAAGCCGCCCTCGTACGTCCCGTCGGAGCGTACGAGCAGGGCGCGGCCCAGGAGATCCGGCGGGCCGTCCACCACCCGCACAAGAGCCGTGGCCCTCCCTCCGTCCGCCGCGGAGCGAGCGGCGGCGGCCAGGACCGGGCGGAGGGGGCGGTCGGCGGCCGGGACCGGCGTGACCAGGACATCGATGGTCCCGCCGCAGGTCAGGCCCACCGCGAAGGCGTCCTCGTCGGAGTAGCCGAAGGTCTCGCGCAGCGTCTCGCCGGTCCGCAGCGCCTCCTGGCACAGCTCGTACACCGCGCCCTCGACACAGCCGCCGGACACGCTGCCGACCGCCGTTCCGTCGGCGTCGACCGCGAGGGCCGCGCCGGGCTGACGGGGCGCGCTGCCGCCGACGGACACCACCGTGGCGACGGCGAAGTCACGCCCCTCCTCGCACCAGCGGTGCAGCTCGGCAGCGATGTCCAGCATGATGATCAGCTCCTTGTGCCCGCTGCTACGTGGCTCCGACCCCGTGCTCGATCGGGTCCAGCGCGAAATAGCTGATGAAAACGGCCGTCAATACCCAATTGAACGCTCCGGGCTCCCGAATTCTGCCCTGCGCCCCCTTGATCGCGGTGTATGCGATCACTCCCGCGCCGACCCCGGCGGTGATGGAGCAGGTGAACGGCGTCAGGGCCCCGGTCGGAAAGACCGGAATGGCCACCCCCCGATCGGCCCAGTCCCGCCCCGGCCGGCCCCGGCGGGGTCCAGGGGGCGGAGCCCCCAGGAGGAGCAACGGTCACGTGCCCGTCAGGTGCTCCGGGCGGACGGGGACGCGTTTCAGGGGGAGGCCCGTCGCCGCGCGGATGGCGGCGACGACGGCCGGGGTCGAGGAGAGCGTGGGTGCCTCGCCGACCCCGCGCAGCCCGTACGGCGCGTTGTCATCGGCCAGTTCCAGCACATCCACGGGGATTGTCGGGGTGTCCAGGATGGTGGGGATCAGATAGTCGGTGAAGGACGGATTGCGGACCCGCGCCCCGTCCGCCGAGACGACGATCTCCTCCATCACCGCCAGGCCCAGCCCCTGCATCGAACCGCCCTGGATCTGGCCCACCACCGACAGCGGATTGAGCGCCTTGCCGACGTCCTGGGCCGCCGCCAGCTCGATCACCTTGACCAGCCCCAGCTCCGTGTCGACCTCGACGACCGCGCGATGGGCGCAGAAGGAGTACTGGACATGACCGAAGCCCTGCCCGGTCCGAAGATCGAACGGCTCGGTCGGCCGGTGCCGGAACTCCTTCTCGATATCGATCGCCTCGTCGCCGAGGATCTCGGCGAGGTCACCGATCACCTCGCCGCCGTCGGCGACCACCTTGCCGCCCTCCAGCAGCGGTTCGGCGGTCGCCCACGCGGGGTGGTGGGAGCCGAAGCGCTCGCGGCCGCGCCGCAGCACCTCTTCCCGTACGGCCTCGCAGGTGTGCTTGATCGCGCCGCCCGTCATATACGTCTGGCGGGAGGCGGAGGTGGAGCCCGCCGAGCCGACCTGGGTGTCGGCGGGGTGGATGGTGACCTGGCTGACGCCGAGTTCGGTGCGGGCGATCTGGGCGTGGACGGTGACGCCGCCCTGGCCGACCTCGGCCATCGCGGTGTGCACCAGGGCGACGGCCTCGCCATTGATGACCTCGAGCCGGATCCGGGCCGTGGAGTAGTCGTCGAAGCCCTCGGAGAAGCCGACGTTCTTGATGCCGACCGCATAGCCGACCCCGCGCACCACGCCCTCGCCGTGGGTGGTGTTGGACAGCCCGCCCGGCAGGGCCCGTACGTCCAGCGAGCCGAGCGCTTCCCTCCCCCGGACTCCGTCCGGGGGGACCCCCTGCCGCTCCGGCGGCATCGGGAGCGCCTTGACGCGGCGCAGCAGCTCGGCGACCGGGGCCGGGGAGTCGACCACCTGTCCCGTGGGCATGGTCGCGCCCTGCGCCATGGCGTTGCGCTGCCGGAACTCGACCGGGTCCAGACCGAGTTCCCCGGCCACCGCGTCCATCTGCGCCTCGTACGCGAAGCACGCCTGGACCGCGCCGAAGCCGCGCATCGCGCCACAGGGCGGGTTGTTGGAGTAGAGGGCGATGGCCTCGACGTCGACGTGCTCGACGACGTAGGGGCCGATCGCCAGGGAGGCGGCGTTGCCGACAACCGCCGGGGAGGAGGAGGCGTACGCCCCACCGTCCAGGACGATGCGGCACTGGACGTAGACCAGCTCACCGTCGCGCGTCGCGCCGTGCTCATAGGTGAGCTTGGCGGGGTGCCGGTGGACATGGCCGAAGAACGACTCGTACCGGTTGTAAACGATCTTGACGGGCTTGCCGGTGCGCAGCGCCAGCAGACACGCGTGCGCCTGCATGGACAGATCCTCGCGCGCGCCGAACGCCCCGCCCACCCCCGACAGCGTCAGCCGCACCTTGTCGGCGGGCAGCCCCAGCACCGGGGCGAGTTGATCGCGGTCGACGTGCAGCCACTGGGTGGCGATGTAGAGGTCGACGCCACCGTCCTCGGCGGGCACCGCGAGCCCCGACTCGGGGCCGAGGAACGCCTGGTCCTGCATGCCGACCTCGTAGTCCCGGCGGACGACCACATCGGCGCGGACCCTGGCGCCGGCGACATCGCCGCGCTCGACGGGCTGGCGGTGCACGATGTTGGGGTGCGGGACATGGCTCGCGTGGTGGTCGTCCCGGCCGGGGTGGAGCAGCGGCGCCCCCGGCGCGGTGGCCGTGGCCTCGTCGACGACCAGCGGCAGCTCCGCGTACTCCACCTTGATCCTGGCGGCGGCGCGGCGGGCGGTCTCGGGGTGGTCGGCGGCGACGATCGCGACCGCCTCGCCGTGGTAGCGGACCCGGTCCTTGGCGAGCACGGGCTGGTCGCGGATCTCCAGACCGTAGTGGGTCGCGGCCGGCAGGTCGTCGTGGGTCATCACGGCGTACACCCCGGGCAGGGCGACGGCCTCGCCGATGTCGATGGACCTGATCTCGGCGTGCGCGTACGGGCTGCGGAGGGTGAAGCCCCACAGCATGTCCTCGTGCCACAGATCGGACGAGTACGCGAACTCACCGGTCACCTTGAGCGTGCCGTCGGGGCGCAGCGTGGACTCGCCGATGGTGCCCTGGGTGGCACTGCTGGACTGGGTGACCGTGGTGGGGGTGCGGCCGGCTCCCATGGTCACACCGCCTCCCCGGTGCGGGCGGCCGCGAGCCGGACCGCGTCAAGGATCTTCTCGTAGCCGGTGCAGCGGCAGAGATTGCCGGACAGGGCCTCGCGGATGTCGGCGTCGGAGGGGTCGGGATTGCGCTCCAGCAGCTCATCGGCGGCGACGAGCAGCCCGGGGGTGCAGAAGCCGCACTGGACGGCGCCGGCGTCGATGAACGCCTGCTGGACGGGGGCGAGCGGGGCGCCGCCGCCCGGCGCGGGCCGCCGGCGCCTCGCCTCGTCCACGCTTCGGCCGCGCGACTCGCCCGCGCCCGTCGCGCGCCGCTCGGCGAAGTCCGCCAGCCCCTCGACGGTGACCACCTCGCGCCCCTCGGCCTGCCCCGCCGCCACCAGACACGCGCACACCGGCACTCCGTCGAGCCGGACCGTGCACGACCCGCATTCGCCCTGCTCACAGGCGTTCTTCGAGCCCGGCAGCCCCAGCCGCTCACGCAGCACATACAGCAGGGACTCGCCCTCCCAGACGTCGTCGGCCTCCTGCGGCCGGCCGTTGACCGTGACGTTCACGCGCACTGTGCGGTCCTCTCGTTTCCCTCGCGGTACGCCTCCCAGGTCCAGCCGAGTGTGCGGCGGGCCATCACCGCCACCGCGTGACGGCGGTACTTCGCACTGCCGCGTACGTCGTCGATCGGACTGCAGGCACCCGAGCACAGCTCGGCGAACTGCCGGGCGACGGACGGGGTGATACGCTCCCCGCTCTCCCAGAAGCCGCCCTCCGCGAGCGCGGCGGTCAGGAACTCCTCGGCCTCGCGGGCGCGTACGGGCGTGGGCGCGGCCGAACCGATACCGGTGCGCACCGTGCGGGTGCGCGGATGGAGCGCCACGGCGAACGCGCACACCGCGATGACCATGGCGTTGCGGGTGCCGACCTTGGAGAACTGCTGCGGTCCGTCGGCCTTCTCGATGTGGACGGCCCTGATCAGCTCGTCGGGCTCCAGGGCGTTGCGCTTGACCCCGGTGTAGAACTCCTCGACCGGGATCAGCCGTGTCCCCCGCACCGACGCCACCTCGACCCCGGCCCCGGCCGCCAGCAGCGCGGGATGGGCGTCCCCGGCGGGCGAGGCGGCGCCGAGGTTGCCGCCCACAGTGCCGCGGTTGCGGATCTGCGGCGAGCCGACGGTGTGCGCGGCGAGCGCCAGCCCCGGCAGCTCGGCGCGCAGCTCCTCGATGATCCGGGTGTACGGGACCCCCGCGCCCAGCCGGACCGTACGCTCCCCCACCTCCCACTCGGCCAGCTCGCCGACGCGGTTCAGATCCAGCAGGTACTCGGGCCGCCGATGGTCGAAGTTGATCTCGACCATCACATCGGTGCCGCCCGCGATGGGCACGGCGGTGGGATGCTCGGCCTTGGCGGCGAGCGCCTCCTCCCAGCCGGCGGGGCGCAGGAAGTCCATGGTTCTCTTCTCGAATCTCGAGTCGGCGGGCAGGCGGGACGATCGGGCGGGGTGGCGGGGGACGGGGTCCGGACGGGGCCCTCAAGAACTATGGACGCGGGCTTTCCGCCAGTAGACCGAGGTGTGGGCCACCTGGTGCAGTCACCGAAGACATGAAGCAGTTGGCTGGCCAGCGGGCTGGTCTTGTAGATTCGAACGAACGACGAGGCCCCGAAACCTCGCGGTATTCCACCGGCAACATTCCACCGGCGACGAAGAGAAGATCGGCTGGCATCACCATGCGGCTGCGCGCACTGTTGGACACCGACGCCCTGGGCCTGCGCCTGCTCGGCGGCGAGGACGAGCTGGACCGCACCGTGCGCGGCGTGATGACCACCGATCTGCGCGACCCGAGCCGCTATCTGTCGGGCGGTGAGCTCGTGCTGACGGGGCTCGCCTGGCGGCGCGAGCCGGAGGACTCCGAGCGGTTCGTACGGATCCTCGCCGCCGCCGGGGTGGCCGGGCTCGCGGCGGGCGAGGCGGAGCTCGGCGCCGTCCCCGAGGATCTGGTGCTGGCCTGCGGCCGGCACCGGCTGCCGCTGTTCTCCGTCGTCGAGGATGTCTCGTTCGCGTCGATCACCGAGCATGTGGTGCGCCAGGTCTCCGGCGAGCGGGCCGGGGATCTCGCGGCCGTCGTGGACCGGCACCGGCGGCTGATGACCTCGGGGCCGGCGGGCGGCGGCCCGGAGGTGTTCCTGGATCTGCTCGGCTCCGACCTCGACCTGCCGGCATGGGTGCTCTCCCCCACCGGCCGCAGGATCGCGGGCCCGACCGCCGACGACACGGCCGCGCAGCTGCCGCCCGCGGTCCGCGCGCAGCTCGCGGGCGAACATCTGGCGGCGCGGCGCACCGGGCGCCGGGGCCCGCTCCGGCTGACGGCCGCGAACGGCGTGACGTACTCCGTCTTCCCCATCCGCAGCGGCGACTCCGGCGACGTAGGCCAGACCGTGCTCTCCGACTGGCTGCTGGTCGTCGGCGCGGACGCCGGCGACTGGCCGGAGGAGCGGCTGGAGCTGCTCCACGGCGTCACCCGGCTGATCGCGGTCGAGCGCGGCCGGCGCGACGCGGCCCGCACCGTGCGGCGGCGGCTCGCCCAGGAGGTGCTGGAGCTGGTCCAGACGGGCGCGCCGCCCGCCGAGATCGCGGCCCGACTGCGGGTGGCGGCCCCGGTGCTGCTGCCGGGGCTCGGCACCGCGCCGCACTGGCAGGTGGTGGTGGCGCGCGTGGAGTGGGGAGACAGCGATCCCCAGAGCGGCGGTGCTCCCAGCGGCGGCGTCCCGGGCGGCCCGGTCGCCCAGGCGCTGCTGGAGGAGGTCCTGGTCGACCCGGAGGCGTCCGGGCCCGAGCCCTCCGACCGGATCGCCGTCGCGCACACCGGCGACGAGGCCGTGGCGCTCGTACCGCTCCCGGCGCTCTCCGACGCCCCCGCGAACGACTCCCCGGACAGCGCGCCCTCCCATGACGAGGGGCTGCACGCGGACACGCTGCTCGCCGCCGTCCGCGAACCGCTCTCCCGCGGTCTGGACGGCGACGGCCGGCTGACCCTCGGCGTCAGCGCCGCCGTGCACTCCGCCGACGGGCTGCGCGGCGCCCTGGAGGAGGCCCGGCACGCCCGCCGCGTCGCCGCCGCGCGCCCCGGCCGGGTCTGCGCGGCCGGCCACCAGGAGCTGGCCTCGCACGTCCTGCTGCTCCCCTTCGTCCCCGACGACGTACGGCGCGCCTTCACCGCCCGGCTGCTCGACCCGCTGCGCGAGTACGACCGCCGCCATCGCGCCGAGCTGATCCCGACCCTGGAGGCCTTCCTGGAGTGCGACGGCTCCTGGACGCGCTGTGCGGCCCGGCTGCATCTGCACGTCAACACGTTGCGCTACCGGGTCGGCCGGATCGAGCAGCTGACCGGGCGTGAACTGTCCCGGCTCGAGGACAAGCTGGACTTCTTCCTCGCGCTGCGGATGAGCTGACGGCTCGCGCCGCGGATGAACCCACGGAGCTGACGTGAGCCGACGTGTGAACCGACGCGTGAACCGACGCACGAGCCGCACGAGCTGGCGCGTGAACCGACGCACGAGCTGACGAGCCCCCACAAGCCCCGCACACGCCCCCGCGCCCCACCAGCGCCTCAAGGAGCCACCCCTTTCACGGCCGGTTTGTGAATTCGTTCACACCGACCTCTTGGCCCCGCCCGCCATTCATGCTGAGATTCGGCTCACGGCTTCCGGCTCAATGGCGCGCTTGGGGAGGGCAATGTGGCGGACACCGCCATGTCACCTGGATCGTCGAATTCCGATCCAGAGGTACCAGAGGTACCAGCGGGACGCGTGGACGACCCGCTCGACACGGCGGTCTGGCGGCTGCGCTCGCGCGGCTGCTGGAAGGACGCCGCCGAGCTGCTCACCCCGTACGCCGCGGCCGACGCCACGGCGGCGCTCAGGCGCAGCGTCGTCCTGATCGAGCGGTGCATGTACACCTCCCAGGGGTGGGACGCCGCCGAGGACGCGCTGCGAGCGGCCGAGGCGCTCGCGCTCACCGACGGCCAGCGGGGCGCCACGGCGTGCGAGCGGGGCTATCTGGCGTACGCGTCCACACTGCTGGGCGTACGCGACCGGGCCGACGAGGCGCGGACCGCCCTCGGCCGCGCCGCCGCGCTGCTCTCGCCCAGCTCCCCGACCCGCCCGCTGCTGGACTTCCGGCGCGGGCTGATCTCCCAGCACCTCGCCCACAACCCGACCGGCGCCCAGGCCGCCTTCCAGCGCGCCCACACGGGTGCGGACACCCACGGCGACGACCTGCTGCGCTCCTCCACCTGGCGGCACCTGGCCGGTATCGCGGAGGAGGAGGGCGACCTCCCCGCGGCCCGGCACGGCTTCGCCGAGTCGCTGCGCATCCGCGAAGAGCTGGGCTACCTGGTCGGCATCGCCCCGGCCCTGGCCGCCCTGGCCGAAGTGGAACCGGACCCCCGGGAGGCCACCCGCCTCCGCACGGAAGCACACCGCCTGGTCCGCCTGCTGGGCGGCGTCCCGGTCTGGCTCGCGGAGAAATTAGGCCAAAAGGACCGCAGCGCCTGACCCCCGCCCGCAACCGATGCCCCCGGCCGACCCCAGGCCCCGCCGGCGGCCCGGCCCCAGGCCGACGGGGACCGTACGGCCCCGGTCCGCCCCAGGGGCGGACCCGGCCGGCGGGACCCGGCCGACGGTGCCCCGGACCGACGCAGGGCCGGCCCCGGCGGTCCGGGACGCATCCCGCACGGCCCCGGCCGGTGAGACCCGTACGGCGCCGTCCCAGGGGGCTGAGCTGACCCGCGGGACCGAGCCCAGGTGACGGCGGCCAGAGACGGTGCAGGGCGGGGCCGTCGATGGCCGGGCCGCTACGGGCCCACCGTGGACGAAGCCGCCGCGGTCAGGGCCGGCCGCCGTGTCCGGGCCGACGACGGCCATGGGATACGGCCGGGCCCGGCGCCGTCGGTCGGGGCCGGGGCCGGGGCCGAGGCGGACCCCGCCTCGGGGGAGGCACGGCGCGGGATCCGGTTCTCCCGGCCGTAGGCCGGTCAGGTGAAGTGGTCGCGGACCAGTGACTCGACGACGTCGACGTCGCCGGCGGTGAGGGCGTCGAGGAGGGCCATGTGTTCGGCCGCGTCGGCGACGAGGTCGGCGGTGCGGACCGCGCGGCCGCAGGCCAGGGGCCACTGGGCGCGGCGGTGCAGTTCGTCGGCGACGACGACGAGCTGCTGGTTCCCGGCCAGGCCGAGCACGGTCTGGTGGAACGTACGGTCGGATTCCAGATAGGCGGCCCGGTCGCCCTTCGCGGCGGCCGTGGCCGTCGCCTCGGCGAAGGGCCGCAGCCCCGCCCATCGCTCGGGGGCGATGGCCCGCGCCAGGCTGAGCATCACGGGGACCTCCAGCAGGGCGCGTACCTCGGCGAGCTCGGCCAGCTCGCGCGCGCTGCGCCGGGCCACCCGGAAGCCCCGGTTCGGCACCACCTCGACGGCGCCCTCGCCGGCGAGCTGCTGCATGGCCTCCCGTACGGGGGTGGGCGAGACGCCGAAGCGCTCGGCGAGGGCCGGGGCGGAGTACACCTCGCCCGGGGTCAGCTCGCCGCCGACCAGCGCGTCCCGCAGGGCGTCCAGGATCTGTCCGCGCACGGAGTGGCGGCGGGGGGACCTGCGCGCCGCGGGCAGGCCGGACGGCTGCCACGGCTCCGCTGCCGCTCCGGCTTCGACCTGCTCCACTCGGGTCCTCCTGACATCCCTTCGAAACGATATGCGGACGCCGCCCGAGGTCAAAGCCCATGAACACAACGAAGGCAAGGCTAAGCCGGCACCGCACCGCGCATCGGTGGTCCCGGCATGACCGTGCCCACGCTCCCCCTCGCCCGCACCGCGGCCCCGGTGAGACGAGGCGCATCGAAACACCGGGCCGCGGGATGATCGCTCGGATTACCCGCGATCGGGTTCCGTGAATAGAATCAAGCCGCTTGCACAGAGCGAGCGTTCGAACCGTACCGCACCTATCCGCGTGTCCCCCCGCCCACTTGGCGGCCTCTTGTCCAGAAACCGCTCGAGGCCCGGCAGGATTCCGCCAGGATGTCGCGCGAGTAGGGCCGCACCGCGGCCAGAACTTCACGGAAGCGAGACAAGGACACCGGATGAGACTTTCCGACATATCGCTGGGCTGGGCCCTGCCAGTCGTCGTGGCGCTCGCCGGCGTCGTGGGGGCGGCGGTTGTCCTCGCGCGCGGCCGCAACGGAAAGAACGGCGAGGGCGCCACCACGGACTCCTGGGAGCGCAGCGAGGAGCGCCGCCGCCGTAAGGAGGCCATCTATGGCATGGCCTCCTACGTGCTGCTGTTCTGCTGCGCCGGAGTGGCCGCCGCGCTCTCCTTCCAGGGCCTGGTGGGCTTCGGCCGGGAGAACCTCGCCCTGACGAACGGCTGGGAGTACCTGGTGCCGTTCGGGCTCGACGGCGCCGCGATGTTCTGCTCGGTGCTGGCGGTGCGTGAGGCCAGCCACGGTGACGCGGCGCTCGGCTCGCGGCTGCTGGTGTGGCTGTTCGCGGGCGCGGCGGCCTGGTTCAACTGGGTGCACGCGCCGCGCGGCTTCGGCCACGCGGGCGCCCCGCAGTTCTTCGCGGGTATGTCGCTGTCGGCCGCGGTCCTCTTCGACCGCGCGCTCAAGCAGACCCGCCGCTCGGCGCTGCGCGAGCAGGGCCTGGTGCCGCGGCCGCTGCCGCAGATCCGTATCGTCCGCTGGCTGCGCGCGCCCCGGGAGACCTTCGCCGCGTGGTCGCTGATGCTGCTGGAGGGCGTACGGACGCTGGACGAGGCGGTCGAGGAGGTCCGCGAGGACCGGCGCGAGAAGGAGCACAACCGCAACCGCAGGCGGGGCCAGGAGAAGCTGGACCGGGCCCGGATCCGGGCGCTGAACCGGCAGCACCGGGCGTGGGGGCGGCGCGGCGGCCGTCAGGTGGAGGTCTCCGGCTCCACCGCGCAGCCGGCGCAGCTCGGTTCGGAGCCTGCTATAGGGGAGAAGGTGCTGGAGAGCGCCGGAGCCGCGGAGTCGGGGCGGTTGTCCTCGTCCTCCGCCCGGCCCGCGCTGCAGTCCGCGGGCGTCGCCGAGTCCGGCAGCCGGGACCGCGACAAGGACTGGGACCGGGAGCGGGATTTCACCTTCGGCTTCGGTGACAAGGACAACGACGCCGAGGCCGACCGTTCCCGCACCATCGATCTCACCGCCGAGGACGACACCCTCACCATTCCGCGGCTGGATTCCCTGGAGGCGAAGCTCGCGCAGATCGAGCGCGCATTCGGCTGAGCGGGCGGGGCGGGGACACCGGTCCTCGCCCGCCGCCCGCTCAGGCCGGTCCGCCCGAGGTGCCGCTGTGCGGCGGCGCTACAGATCTCCGTCCGCCTGTAGCTCGAACCACAGGGCCTTGCCCACCCCGTGCGCCCGTACGCCCCACGCGTCGGCGAGGGTATGCACCAGCAGCAGTCCGCGCCCGGAGGTGCTGTCCCGCGGCGGATGGGCGCGCAGCGTCGGGTGCCGGGACACGAAGTCCCGCACCTCGACCCGTAATCGGCCGGCGACGCGCGCGCCCGGCCCGTCCCCCAGCGTGGCCGTGACATGGGCGCCGCGGCCGGTGTGCACCAGCGCGTTCGTCACCAGCTCGCTGGTGAGCAGCTCGGCGAGATCGGCCCGGCCCGGCCCGCCCCAGTGCCGCAGCAGCTCACGCAGCTCCGCGCGGACCTCCGCCACCGCGGAGAGATCGTCGTGCGCCAATCGCTTGCTGAGGACCGGGCCACGCTCCACCTGGACAGCCTCCGCAGCCTTCGCCCTCGAATCCGGCCGACCGGGCAACCGGCCCCGCCGTACAGGCTGACGCTTCATCCTCCCCCGCCCCGGCCGCCCTTGGCGGCGGCCAGCGTCGAATGTCGTCGAACACGCTCACGGAATGCATGCCCGCGTGTTGCCTTCCACACACCGAGGGAAAAGCTGGGAATGATCCGCTGAGCCGAGACGCGCCGAGCCCGAGGAGCTGTGATGCACGACGACCGACCACTGGTGGAGGGGCGCCTGGACCGGGCGCTGCGCCAGTTCATCAGGCCCGCCCAGTACGCGGCGCGCCGGCCGCTCGCCCTGTCCGCGTGGCGGACGCCCGGTGAGCCGGTGCCGGTCGCGGAGGCGCTCGCGGGGACGTACGAGGCGTTCGAGCCCGGTACGGACTGGGGCAGTCCGTGGTCGACATGGTGGTTCCGGCTGGAGGGCGCGGTGCCCGCGCAGTGGGCGGGGCGGCGGGTCGAGGCCGTCATCGACCCGGGCTTCACCGGCGACGCGCCGGGCTTCCAGGCCGAGGGGATGGTGTACGACGCGCACGGGGTGCCGCTCAAGGGCATCCATCCGCGCAACCGCCATGTCCCGATCGCGTCCCCGGCGGCCGGCGGCGAACCGGTGCGGCTGCTGCTGGAGGCGGCCGCCAACCCGGCCGTGCTGCGCGACGGTTTCACCCCGACCTCCCTCGGCGACGTGCTGACCGCCGGGGACCGGCCGCTGTACCGCTTCGCCTCGGCGGATCTCGCCGTCCTCGACGAGGACGTATGGCATCTGGTCCTGGACATCGAGGTGTTGTCGGAGCTGATGCGCGAGCTGCCGGAGGACCGGCCGCGCCGCCATGAGATCCTGCGCGCCCTGGAGAACGCGCTGGACGCGCTCGATCTGCACGATGTGTCCGGCACCGCGGCCGCCGCCCGCGCCGAGCTGACCGACGCGCTCAGCCGCCCCGCGCACGCCAGCGCGCACCGGATCTCGGCGGCCGGGCACGCCCATATCGACTCGGCGTGGCTGTGGCCGCTGCGCGAGACCGTGCGCAAGGCGTCCCGCACCTTCGCCAATGTCACCGCGCTGGCGGGCGAGTACCCGGAGCTGGTCTTCGCGTGCTCACAGGCGCAGCAGTACGCCTGGGTCAAGGAGCATCAGCCGCACATCTGGGAGCGGACCAAGAAGGCGGTGGCGGACGGGAACTGGGCGCCGGTCGGCTCGATGTGGGTCGAGTCGGACGCCAATATGCCCGGCGGCGAGGCGCTGGCCCGGCAGATCGTGCACGGCAAGCGGTTCTTCCAGGAAGAGCTGGGGGTGGACACCGAGGAGATCTGGCTGCCGGACTCCTTCGGCTACACGGCCGCCTTCCCGCAGCTCGCGAAGTTGGCCGGAGTGCGGTGGTTCCTGACCCAGAAGCTGTCGTGGAACCAGTCCAACAAGATGCCGCACCACACCTTCTGGTGGGAGGGCATCGACGGCACCCGCGTCTTCACCCACTTCCCGCCCGTGGACACCTACAACGCCCAGTTCCATGCGAGCGAACTCGCCCACGCGGAGCGGAACTTCGCCGACAAGGGGCTCGCGACCCGCTCTCTCGTGCCGTTCGGCTGGGGCGACGGCGGGGGCGGCCCGACCCGCGAGATGCTGGAGAAGGCGCGGCGGCTCGGCGATCTGGAGGGCTCGCCGCGGGTCGAGATCCACAAGCCGTCGGAGTTCTTCACGGAGGCGGAGCGGGAGTACGGGGCCAAGGCGCCGGTGTGGTCGGGCGAGCTGTATCTGGAGCTGCACCGGGCGACGTACACCACCCAGGCCAAGACCAAGCAGGGCAACCGGCGCAGCGAACATCTGCTGCGGGAGGCGGAGCTGTGGGCCGCGGCCGCCTCGCTCCGTGCCGACGGCTACGCCTATCCGTACGACGCCCTGGACCGGATCTGGAAGACGGTGCTGCTGCACCAGTTCCATGACATCCTGCCGGGCTCGTCGATCGCCTGGGTGCACCGCGAGGCGCGCGAGACCTATGAGCGGGTGCGCGCGGAGCTGGAGGAGATCATCGCGACGGCGGTGGCGGCGCTGGGCGGCACCGGGCCCGCCGTGCTCAACGCCTCGCCGTACGAGCGCGAGGAGGTCGCCGTGGTCGACGGGGAGACGGCCGCCGCCCTGCCGGCGGAGGCCCGGGTCCAGCCGCTCGGCGACGGGCGCGCGGCGGTCGCGGTGCGGGTTGCCGGGCTGACCGGGGCGGCCTTCGCCGCCGAGCCGCCCCGGTCCACGGTGACCGCTCTGAGCGACGGCCGGTCCATCGTCCTCGACAACGACCTGCTGCGGGTGACCATCGACGCCGACGGGCTGCTCACCTCGGTGCTGGAGCTGGACGCGGGCCGCGAGGCGCTGGCCCCCGGCGCGCGCGGCAATCTCCTCCAGCTCCACCCCGACCACCCCAACCACTGGGACGCCTGGGACATCGACCGGCACTACCTGCGCGCCCGCACCGATCTGACCGCCGCCGAGTCCGTCGAACTGACCGAGTCGGGACCGCTGCGCGCCACGGTCCGGGTCGTACGGTCCTTCGGCGCCTCCCGCATCGTCCAGGACCTCACCCTGGCCGCGGGCAGCCGCCAGGTGGACATCGCCACGGAGGTGGACTGGCAGGAGTCGGAGAAGGTCCTCAAGGCGGCGTTCCCGCTGGACATCCACGCCCGGGTCTCGACCGCGGAGATCCAGTTCGGGCATCTGGACCGGGCCACGCACACCAACACCGGCTGGGAAGCGGCCCGGTTCGAGATCTGCGCCCACCGCTGGCTGCGGGTCGCCGAACCCGGGTACGGGGCCGCACTGCTCAACGACTCGACGTACGGCCACGATGTGACCCGTACCGCGCACGAGACGGCCGAGGGCGAGGTGCTGGGCACCACCGTCCGGCTGACCCTGCTGCGCGCCCCGCACAGCCCCGACCCCGAGACCGACCTCGGCACCCACCGCTTCCGCTACGCGCTGCTGCCGGGCGCGAGCGTCGGCGACGCGGTCGCCGGCGGCCTCGCCCTGAACCTGCCGCTGCGCACCCTCCCGGCCGGCCCGGCCGAACCGGCGCCCCTGGTCTCCGTGGACAACCAGGCGATCACCGTCGAGTCGGTCAAGTTGGCGGAGGACCGAAGCGGGGATGTGGTGGTGCGGCTGTACGAGTCCCACGGCGGCCGGGCGGCCGGCACCCTCGTCACCGGCTTCCCGGTCCTCCGGGCGGAGGTGACGGACCTCCTGGAACGCCCCCTCCACCCGGCGGCCACCGGCCCGGCCGGTCTGAACCTGACCCTGCGCCCGCACCAGATCCTCACCCTCCGGCTGCGGCCGGTGTCCGGGTAGGGGGGAGCCGCACGACTCGGCGATCTCCCTCAAATCGGCCGAATATCTGTCTTGCCGTCTCATCAACCGCTATGTTCCTGGCAGTCGGTGTTCCGCTGCGCGGTGGCGAGGGCGGCGATGAGCCGCTCGATCTCGGCGGCGGTGGTGGCGAGCGCGGCGCCCTTCTTCACCAGGCGTGTGTAGTGGGTCATCCAGTACAGCCGTGGCAGCTCCGGCGCGAGCCGGAGCACCAGCCCCACCACGACGGCGACCACCGCGCCGATCACGATCCGGCCGGGGCCGGTGGCGCCGGTGGCCCCGGTCGCGGCGCAGAGCGCGGCGGCCGGGGCGGCGAGGCGACGGATGTTCATGGCTTCCTCCAGTGGGCCGATGCCGTGTGGAGGGTTGGGGCGAGAGAGCGCGGAATCTCCCCCGAAAAGCGGGGGAGGAAGTTGTGGATCACGAGGGCACGGAGCCCATCGGGGACGAGGACCTGGTGCGGGGGTTCCTGGAGGCTCGCGGAAGCGCCGGCCGGGAGGCCGCGTTCACCCGGATCCATGAACGGCACGCCGACGCCGTGCTGTACCGGTGCGCGTCGCTGCTGGCGGACGATCCGGCCGCCGCCGAGTCGGCCGCCGCCGAAGCCTTCACCGTGGCGTACCGCGATCTGACCGCCGGCCGGCCCCCGCGTGAGCCGCACAAGCTGCGCGCCTGGCTGTACGGCATCGCCCGGCACCGGTGCGCCGAGGAGCTGCGCCGACGCGGCCGGGCCTCGGCCGGTCTGCCGGAGGAGGTGGAGAGCGACACCTACGAGTCGGCCAGCCGACGGCGCCTCGCCGAGGTCGACCGCATCCTGGACATCGTCGCCGCGAGCTTCACCGACCCGCAGCGGCGCATCTTCCACCTCAGCACCCGGCAGCACCTTCGCGGCAAGGCCCTGGCCAAGGCCCTCGGAGTCAGCGAGAAGGAGGCCAACGACGACACCTGGGAGAACAAACTGCGCCTGACCAAGGGGTTCGGCGCCTATGTCCTGGCCAAGGACGGCAGACCCCACTGTCCCGAGCTGGCCCGGCTGCTCGACGAGGCCGCCTGGGACGGCGAGAACTTCACCAAGGTGCTGCGGCTGCGCATTCTGCGCCATATGGACACCTGCAAGACCTGCGGGAACTGCGCCGTCTGCCGCGAGACAAAGACCCGGCTGATCCGCCCGTACGCCCCCGTACTGCTGCCGATCGCCGCCGGTATGGCCCTGCGCGACCGGATCGACACCGAGATCCGTACCGCCAACGCCTCCGCCTCCCTCCCCTCCGACAGCCCGCCCCCGCCCCCTCCCCCGGCGCCCCCTGCCGCCGGGCGGCGGCCCGCGACCCGACGGCTCCGCACGCTCCAGGCCGGCGCCTCGGCCGTCGCCGCCGTCCTGACCGTCGTCGCCCTGCTCGCGATCAGATCCTGGTCCTCCGGCGGGGACGCGCCCGCGCCCCGTCCCCAGGACGGGGTGGCCGCCTCCCTCACGAAGGCGATGGTCGGGAAAGGGCTGGTGGCCTTCGATGTCCAAGCCCGCAATCCGAGCGACCCCGCGCAGTTCTACGGAAGCGGTCGCATCGACATGACGGCCGACGGCACCGTCTCCGCGGCGACGCACGTGCTCTACGACCCTGGCGAGGACCCCTGGTTCCCGCCCGATGTGGTGGTGATCGGCGACCGCGCGTATGTCACCCCCGACAGCACACCGGCCGAGACGGGCGCTTCGGCCTACGGGCCCACGACCGTCGTCGACCGGGCCTCCGCCAGCAAGGACACCAACGTCGGCAACGCCCTGCAGACGCGCCGGCTCGCCTCACCCGCGAACATCGGGCAACTGCTGCGCCGGGCCGACCGGTTCCAGGAGAAGGACACCGCGCGCAACCGCACCTTCACCGGCCAGGCCCCGCTGCGCACCCTCGCCGCCGACCCGGCCGGGGCCTTCTTCTACCAGCCCTACCTCAAGAAGTCGCCCGCGGCCGCCACGGTCAGCTTCACGATCACGACCGACCGCTCCTACCTCCCGGTCAGCGTGAAGTTCCGCGTCCCGGTGCGCCACACCGGATATCTGGCGAGGTTCGATCAC
This sequence comes from Streptomyces sp. NPDC005393, assembly GCF_040606675.1. NCBI lineage: Bacteria > Bacillati > Actinomycetota > Actinomycetes > Kitasatosporales > Streptomycetaceae > Streptomyces > Streptomyces sp. NPDC005393. The sequence goes on from NZ_JBEXFG010000002.1 coordinate 62,411, forward strand.
GACCCCTTCGAGATCACCTACCGCGGCTGGGCGAAGGGCAAGCCCATCACCCGGCCCGCGGCGGACCCGCCGGCACCGCAGTGGGGCCCCTCGAAGGGACCCTAGGGGCGCGGCAGGTTGCGGAGGTTGGAGCGGGCCATCTGGACCATCTTGCCGACGCCTCCCTCCAGCACCATCTTGCTGGCCGACAGCGCGAATCCCGTCACCATCTCCGCCTTGATCTTGGGCGGGATGGACAGCGCGTTGGGGTCGGTGACGATGTCCACGAGCGCGGGGCCCTTGTGATGCAGGGCGGCCCGCAGCACGGATCGCAGATGCTTCGGCTTCTCCACGCGCTCGCCGTGCACCCCGCAGGCGCGGGCGATCTGGGCGAAGTCGGGGTTGTGGTTGGTCGTGCCGTACGAGGGCAGGCCCGAGACCAGCATCTCCAGCTCGACCATGCTCAGCGAGGAGTTGTTGAAGAGGATCACCTTCACCGGCAGGTCGTACTGGACGAGGGTGAGGAAGTCGCCCATCAGCATGGTGAATCCGCCGTCGCCGGACATCGATACGACCTGACGGCGGCGGTCCAGGAACTGGGCGCCGATGGCCTGCGGCAGGGCATTGGCCATGGAGCCGTGGGTGAAGGAGCCGATGACCCGGCGGCGGCCGTTGGGGGTGAGATAGCGGGCGGCCCAGACGTTGCACATGCCGGTGTCGACGGTGAAGACGGCGTCTTCCGCGGCCTCCTCGTCCAGCACCGAGGCGACGTACTCGGGGTGGATCGGGATGTGCTTCTCGACCTTGCGGGTGTACGCCTTGACCACGCCCTCCAGCTGGTCCGCGTGCTTCTTCAGCATCCGGTCGAGGAAGCGGCGGTCGGTCTTGGGGCGCACCTTGGGCGTCAGACAGCGCAGCGTCTCGCGGACGTCGCCCCATACGGCGAGGTCGAGCTTGGAGCGGCGGCCCAAATGTTCGGGGCGGACGTCGACCTGGACGGTCTTCACGTCCTGGGGGAGGAAGGCGCCGTACGGGAAGTCGGTGCCCAGCAGGATCAGCAGGTCGCATTCGTGGGTGGCCTCGTACGCCGCGCCGTAGCCGAGCAGTCCGCTCATGCCCACGTCGTACGGGTTGTCGTACTGGATCCACTCCTTGCCGCGCAGTGCGTGCCCCACCGGTGCCTTCACCCGCTCGGCGAGGGCCATCACCTCCTCATGCGCCCCGGCGCATCCGCTGCCGCAGAAGAGGGTCACCCGCTGGGCCTCGTCGACCATGCGCGCCAGCTTGTCGATCTCGTCGTCGCCGGGGCGCACGGTGGGCCGGGAGGTCACCAGGGCGTGTTCCTCGGCGCGCTCGGGCGCCGGGCGGGCGGCGATGTCGCCGGGCAGCGCGACGACGCTGACCCCGCCGCGGCCGATGGCGTGCTGGACGGCGGTCTGGAGGACGCGCGGCATCTGCTGGGGGTTGGAGATCAGCTCGCAGTAGTGGCTGCACTCCTGGAACAGCCGCTCGGGGTGGGTCTCCTGGAAGTAGCTGGTGCCGATCTCGCTGCTGGGGATGTGCGAGGCGAGGGCGAGGACCGGGGCCATGGAGCGGTGGGCGTCGTAGAGCCCGTTGATCAGATGCACATGCCCGGGGCCGCAGGAGCCCGCGCAGGCGGCGAGGTTGCCGGTCAGCTGGGCCTCGGCGCCGGCGGCGAAGGCGGCGACCTCCTCGTGCCGGACCTGGATCCACTCGATGGCGGCGTTACGGCGGATCGCGTCCACCACGGGGTTGAGGCTGTCGCCGACCACCCCGTACAGCCGCCGCACCCCGGCGCGCACCAGGATGTCCACGCATTGCTCCGCCACGGTCTGCTTGGCCATCTCGCGCCCTCGTTCCTTTCGTCCCGGATCGTGGGGGTTCGTCACCCCTGTCCATCAACCCATGGACGGCGCGCTCACGCCTCCCAGACGGCCGCCGCCGTACGGTCGTCGGCGTATCCCCTCACCCGGGTCTGGGCATCCGCCAGGAAGGCGGCCAGCCCCGGCGGCTCCGCCGCCGCCCAGCGTCCGGCCAGGTGATCGGCCAGGGCCGTCGCACCGCGCAGCGGGTCCGCGAGGCCCGTACCGCACAGCAGGAGGGTGTCGCCCGGTCGGGCGACGGAGGCACGGAAGAGGAAGGGGCCGGGGGTGGCGTTCGGCCGCTCGGGGGACCGCTCGGCGTCCGGTGCCGTCGGCGACGGCTCGCGGCCGGCCGACGGGGCCTGCGGCCCGCCGCCGAAGCCGAGCACGGGCCCGCCCACGGTGTCCCCCTCCCGCTCGGCCGGCTCCAGGTCCTGCCAGGCGCCCTCGCGCAGCCGGAACAGACCACCGCCGCCGACCCCGAAGAACACCCGGGTGCGGCAGGCCGGATGGGCCGGGAGCAGCAGACAGCGCACCGACGCGGTGTACTCGGCCGGGTCGAGGCCCAGCTCGGCCGCGCGGGCGCGCAGCCGGCCGTAGCCGCGGTCGATGAGCCGGTGCAGCCCGGATTTGAGCGCGCCGCGGTCGGCGGTGTGGATGTCCTCCGCCAGCCGGACCCGGCTGCCGCCGACCGCCTCGCCGATCCACTCGCACAGCTCCCGCGCCGCCCGGTGCGTCCCCGGGACCGCCCGTGCCCCGCCGGCCACGGCCACCAGGACGAGCGCGCCGTCCCCGGTCCCGAACCGGGCCGTGAGCAGCGCGTCGCGGCGCGGCTCGCCGCGGGAGCGGGCCGAGTCGCCGCGCAGGGAGGCGGCGCGGAGCGTGAGCGTGCCGTAGCGGGCGCCGTCGAGCACGGTGTCGGGGACCAGATCCCCGAGCTCCTCGGGGTCGGCGACGGGCAGGGTGGTCGGCTCGGCCTCGTACGTGGGCGGGCCCTCCCCGACGAACCCGGCCCCGGCGGCCCGCCAGGGCCGGGCGGGGTCGGGAGCGGGGGGCGCCGTGCCCGTCGGGGAGGGCGGTGCGGCACCGGGCCCCTCGCCGCCGCCGGGAGATCGCCACCCCTGCGGGCCACCTCCCGCGACGGCGTCCGGGCCCGGTGCGGCACCGCCCGGCTCACCGGGCCGCGGGCCCCAGGGGGCGCCCGCGGCGGGCCGCCGGCCGCCGGCGCCGCCCTCGCTGTCGCCGTCGGCGCCGGCGAGCGTGCGGGAGGCCGAGTCGAAGCGGTCGTCGACGGAGTCCGCCGCCGCGGCGGGCCCCGCGTCGGCCCGCCCCGGGTCGTACAACTCGCCCCACCAGTCGTCCTCGTGACCGCGTCGGTCCCCCTGCTGGCTCATCCCCACATTGTCCACAGGGAGGCTTCGGGGGAACACCACGCGATGGTTCGGGCATAGGTCCGGGAGCGTTCGGCCGCCGCTTCCGGCAGCCTGGGAACATGGGCACGTGGCAGCTGGTCCTGTGCGGCCTGGTCATGCTGCTCGGCCTGATCGGCGTGGTCGTACCGGGCGTACCGGGCCCGCCCATCGTGTGGGCGGGCGTGCTGTGGTGGTCGATGGCCGAGAAGACCACTCTCGCCTGGACCGTGCTCGCCGGGGCGACCGCGCTGCTGCTCCTGAGCCAGGCCCTCAAGTGGCTCCTCCCCGCCCGCCGGCTGAGCGGCGCGGGCATCACCCGCCGCACCTTCCTGCTGGCCGGAGCCGCGGCCATCGTCGGCTTCTTCGTCCTCCCCGTGCTCGGCGCCCCGCTCGGCTTCATCGCGGCGATCTACGGGGCGGAACGGCACCGGCTGGGCGGGCACGGGGAGGCGTGCCTGTCGACGCGGCTGGCGATGCGGGCGATCGGGACGAGCGTGCTGGTGGAGCTCTTCGCGTGCCTCCTGGTCACGGCGGGCTGGCTGACGGCGGTCCTGACGGCCTGAATCCAGCGCGTCGGGCGCCTCAGGAGCGGGTAGGGGCGCAGCCCGGCGGGGCCAGGGGCGGGGCACTCACAGCCCCGGCACCGGCCCGGGGCCCCGGCGACAAGCGCACCCGGATCCAGGGCGGCGGAGCCCCCTGACCCCGCTCTCAGCCCCGATAGGCCTCCAGCAGCCGCAACCACACCTCGCTCACCGTCGGGAACGACGGCACCGCGTGCCACAGCCGCTCCAACGGCACCTCGCCCGCCACCGCCACCGTCGCCGAGTGCAGCAGTTCCCCGACCCCCGGGCCCACGAACGTCACGCCGATCAGATGGCCCCGGTTCAGGTCGACGACCATACGGGCCCGGCCCCGGTAGCCGTCCGCGTAGAGCGCCGCGCCCGACACCCGGCCCATGTCGTAGTCGACCACCCGGATGGTGCGCCCCGCGGCCTTGGCCTGGTCCGCGGTCAGGCCGACCGCCGCGACTTCCGGGTCGGTGAAGATGACCTGGGGGACGGCCGCCTTGTCGGCCGTGGCCGCGTGGGCGCCCCAGCGGTCCGTCTCCAGCAGGGGGACGCCCCGCGCACGCGCCCCGATCACCGCGCCCGCGATCCGTGCCTGGTATTTGCCCTGGTGGGTGAGGAGCGCGCGGTGATTGACGTCGCCCGCAGCGTAGAGCCAGCCGCCCGGGACGTCCTCCACCCGGCAGGTGTCGTCGACTCGCAGCCATCTGCCCGGTGTGAGCCCGACGGTCTCCAGGCCCACATCGTCGGTGCGCGGGGCGCGCCCGGTGGCGAAGAGCGCTTCGTCGGCCTCGAGCTCCTCCCCGGTGTCGAGGGTCACGGTGACCGCCCCACCCCGCCGCGCGATGGCCGTCACGGACGTACCGGTGCGGAGCTCGACCCCGGCCTCGGCCAGCGTCTCGGCGACGAGTTCGCCCGCGAAGGGTTCGATGCGGTCCAGCAGCCCGGAGCCGCGCACCAGCATGGTGACCCGTGACCCGAGGGCATTCCACGCGGTGGCCATCTCGGCGGCCACGACGCCGCCGCCCACCACGATCAGCCGCCCCGGCACGGTCGAGGAGCTGGTGGCCTCGCGGCTGGTCCAGGGGCGGGCCTCGGTGAGGCCGGGCAGATCGGGGAGCGCGGCCCGGCTGCCGGTGCAGATGGCCACGGCGTGCCGGGCGGTGAGGAAGCGCTCGTCGCCGTCGGAGCCGTTCGGCCCCGCCACGGCGACCCGGCGCGGCTCGACGAGCCGCCCATGGCCGCGGACGAAGTCGATACCGGCCGATCCCAGCCAGGCGACCTGGCCGTCGTCGTTCCAGTGCGAGACGTAGTCGTCACGGTGAGCGAAGACCTCGGCGGTGTCCAAGGGCCCACCGACCGACTTCCGCACCCCGGGGACGCGGCGTGCTTCGGCGCGTGCGAGGACCGGGCGCAGCAGCGCCTTACTGGGGATGCAGGCCCAGTACGCACACTCGCCGCCGACCAGCTCGCTCTCCACGATCACTGTGGAGAGCCCGGCCGCGCGGGTCCGGTCGGCCAGGTTCTCGCCGACCGGACCCGCGCCCAGGACGATGACGTCGTACTCATCCATGGCGTCGTTCATCGCAACCCGCTCTCTGCCGACTCCGGCGGTTTGACCGTTTTGGGGCGCCTGGCGCCTGGGGCCATCCTGGGGTCGAGTCACCGCCAAGAGCCACCCGAATCGGCGTTCCGGCCCTTTGAGCGCCCCGGGTCGCGCCTCCCTGGCACCTCGGTCACGGGCCCGATGCGGGCGGGGCCCGCGCGCGCGACAGTGATCCCATGAGTGTTTTCACCGAACCCGAGCGCGGCTGTCTCGCGACCCAGCGGATCGGCCGGCCGGCCACCGTGGACGCGCGAGCATCGCCCGCGCACCCGGCAGCCGGGACGTGTACGACGTCGTAGCGCACCAGCAGGCCGCGATGCCCGAGCAGCTGCGGGCATCTTCCTCTGGTCAGCCGGATGATCCAAGCGAAACGGCCTAGCGGACGGGGTGGTCGTCGCCCGCCGCGCTGTCGTCCGTCGCCCCGTCCTCCGCGGCCCTGACCTCCGGGCGCCTCGGTCCCTGCCGGGGCGCGCGGGGCTCGCCGGACGGCTTCCCCGAGGGCTTCTCCCCGGGCTTCGCGGCGGGCTTCACGGCGGCCTTCGCAGGGGTCTTCTCCCCCGAGTCCCGCTTTCCGTGCAGCCGGGAGCGTATGTCCGCGTGCGGGAGGAACTGGGCCCAGCGCTCCGGGAACTCCGACGGCGGGGTGATCTCCGCCGCCCCGTCGTCGGAGGTGCGCTGCTCCTTGGCCCGCTCCCGCGCCGACCCCTCCCGGGCGCGGGCGGCGCGCTCCGCGCGGGCGGCGGCCGTGGCCACCGACGGCCAGACCCGGTCGATGGCGGCATTGACCGCCGCTCCGACCAGCACCGCGAAGGCGGAGACCCCGATCCACAGCAGTACGGCGACGGGCGCGGCCAGCGATCCGTAGATCGTCGGGCCCTCCACCGTATGGACCAGGTAGATCCGCAGCAGAAAGCTGCCGAGCACCCACATCGCGAGAGCCACCAGCGCACCGGGGATGTCCTCCCGCCAGGGCGAGCGCACCGGCACCGACACGTGGTAGAGCGTGGTGAGGAAGGCGATGGACAGAATGATCAGCACGGGCCAGTACAGCACCCGAACGAGATCGCCGCTGGACGGTACGAGGTCCACGACCGCCTCGGGGCCGATGACCATCAGCGGCAGCGCCACCGCCCCGACGAGGAGCGCGACCAGGTAGAGGAGGAAGGAGAGCAGCCGGGTCCGGACGATCCCACGCCGCCCCTCCAGCCCGTACATGATGGTGATGGTGTCGACGAACACGTTCACCGCGCGCGACCCGGACCACAGGGCGATGGCGAAGCCGAGCGAGATGACATCGGGCCGGCCGCCCTTGATGACATCGTCGAGCAGCGGCCGGGCGATCTCCTTGACACCCCGGTCGGACAGCACGGTCCCGGAGGCGTTGAGGATGTTCTCCCTGATGGTGGCGACGGTGTCGCTGCTGGTCCAGGCGTCGAAGTAGCCGAGCAGACCGATCAGGCCCAGCAGCAGCGGGGGCAGCGACAGCAGGGTGAAGAAGGCCGCCTCGGCGGCGAGACCGGTGACCCGGTACTCCATGCAGGAGTGGACGGTGTCCTTCAGCAGCAGCCAGACCATCCTGCGCTTGGACACATTGCGATACAGGGCGCGGGCCTTGTGGAGCCGGCCGGACGGCTTCGACGGATCTTTTGCTGGCTGCACCTTCTCACCGTATCGGGCGGTTTCACCACCGCTCACCCGGTGACCAGCGATGACCAGGCCGAATTACCGCAAAAGGCGTTGGCGGAGGGGATACCGCGCCGACTCGGCACCGCCCTCCGCCCGCTGGGCCCACTGTCCGTGCCGGATACAGCCATGCGCAAAGGTTGCGCCGCGTTGCAACCGGGGGCGGACGGGTGGGGTGGGTCAGCAGCCTCCGCAGTTGTAATAGAGCACGTCCCAGTGGCTGCTCTCCCGCGCGTAGATGTTGCCCGAGCCGGACTTGTACTGCTGTGCGCCGTCGCCGGGGCGCGGGCCGATGTTGGTGAAGGTGCCGGTGATGTAGTTGCTGAGACAGGTGGTGGGGCTGAAGTCGAGCTTGTAGCCGTTCCAGTGGCTGTACGTACCGGACGCGTGCCCGGTCTCCGTGCCACCGGTGATGGTGAGGGCGCAGCCGCTGGCCTGCTTCAGGGTGATGGCGCCCTGCACGGTGGACAGGTTTATCTGCTCGAACGAGGTGCAGGTCGAGTTGTTCCGGTCCGAACAGCCACCGCTGGAGGTCCAGCTGATCCCGGCGGAGCGGAACCGGTTCGCCGCGTCGGAGTGACTGAGCTTGGTCACGGCGGCGACGGACGGGGCGGTGGCGGCCGTCGGGGCGGTGGCAGCCGTCGGGGCGGTGGCAGCCGTGGGGGCGGCGGGGGCGGCCGTCGCGGTCTGGGCGGTCACGACACCGGTGGTCGCGAGCACCGCGCCGCCGATCAGGGCGCCGAGCGTGGTCCTGATACTGGTCACAGCCATGGTCTCCTTCGTCTTCGCAGGTCTTCGAGCATCTTCATCGGGCGTCTTCTTCGGGTGGTCCGTCGGATGGCTCGCATGGCTCTGGGGCTCTTCCCGGTCCATGAAGGCCGCAGACTTCATGCGCCCCGTGACGCATGACGTCCCGGGCCGGGGCGTGGCGGGCAGCAGGATTCCAGCCCCGGGCCCGGGCGGGCCGCCTGCCGGGGAAAATCGGGACAGCGGGATCCCGAACCCCCTGTGACCTGCCGGGACTGCGGGGCCTGGGACGGCCGCTGGGATACCGGCCCATCGGTCAGCCTCGGCCCGGCCGCTTCGCGCCCGCGCGATAGGCCCGGTCGCACGACGCCCAGGCCCTGAAGTCGTGGGTGAGCGCCCACAGCCGATGGGCCGCCTGGATGTTCCACTCCGGGTCCAGGGCCTGGGTGCGGGTGCCGCCGAGCTTGCGCAGGGTGCCGTCGTACAGCTGGAAGACGCCCCAGTTCCGGGTGGCGTTGGAGTTGGGGAGGGTGTAGATCGGGTCGAGATACGAGGCGCAGTCCGCGATGCCGACCGCGCGGTCCGGATCCTCGGTGAAGACCTCACCGATCCGCCGGGTCACGCGCTCGGGCGTCCAGGTGTCCAGCGGTCTTCCCGTGCGCTCGTAGAGCGCGCGCTTCGTCCGCTCGTCCACCGAGCCGTTCGGCGTCAGTCCGGCGCGGAGCTGGAAGACCACGACGCGCATCTGGGTGACCGGGCCGAAGGCTCCGTCGATGTCGAGCTTTCCGCCCGCGCGGGCGAGCAGGGACTGCAGCTCGCGCACGCACTCGTCCGTCTGCCCCATGCTCACCACGACCGGGCACCGGGAGGAGAGCAGCAGCCGGTGCGAGGACCCGGCCGATCCGTCCGACGGCATCAGGACGTCACGGAACACCCCGACCGCGGTCAGTGCGGCGGCGGCCAGCGCCATGGCCACCCCGATGGTCAACGGCCGTCGCCACCGGGGCCGGGCGGGGGGCAGAGGCGCCGGATCAGCCCGGAGGCCGGGCGCGGGCCCCGGGCCGGTCGACGGCTCCGGCTCCGGTTCCGCTTCCTGGCCGGCCGACGACTCGGGTTCCGGTCCTTGGCCGGCCGAGAGCTCGGCTTCCGGCTCCCGCTCCGCGGGCGGTAAGACCGGCACGGTCCCCGATCCGCCCGATACGCCCACGCCCCGCCTGCGCTCCGCGTCGGCCAGGGCCCAGCGCCGGTGCAGCTCCAGCAGTTCCTCGCTGCTGGCCCCGCACACCTTCCCGAAGCGCGCGATCACCTCGTACGCGCCGGGCACGCTCGCCCCCGAGCAGTAGCGGTGCAGCGCCGAGCCGCTCACCCCGCTGCGGGCCGCCAGCGCCGCGTAGCTGCGGTCCGTCCTGCCCTTGAGCTCGCGCAGGAGCTCGGCGAACTCGTCCACATCCCCGGTCCCGGCCACCCCGACCCCGCTCTCCGCTCTCCGCTGTGAGCGCTATCCGACAGGAGCGAGTGAACGATGTCCCGTGGTTATCTGTCCACCATGAGCATCACAGTGACCACGTGGTCCTTGGAGCAGACCTCGCCCTCGGACCTCGGACCGGCGCGGGAGCCGGACGCCGGGGCGGGGGTGGCGGTCGTACGGGCCGAGGTGCCGAGCCCTGAGTTCAGCCGTTTCCTCTACACGGCGGTGGGCTCCGACGTCTCCTGGACCGACCGGCTCGCCTGGTCACGTGAGCGGTGGGAGGAGTTTCTGGCGCGGCCCGGCGTGGAGACCTGGGTCGCGTACGAGCGCGGTACCCCGGCCGGGTATATCGAGCTGGAGAGCCAGGACGAGGGCGTGGTCGAGATCGTCTACTTCGGGTTGCTGCCGGCCTTCCGCGGCCGCCGCATCGGCGGACATCTGCTGACCTGGGGCACCCGCCGGGCCTGGGATCTGGCCGAGCGCCGGCCGGGGCTGCCCCCGACCAAGCGGGTGTGGGTGCACACCTGCAGCAAGGACGGGCCGCATGCCCTGGACAACTACCGTCGCCGGGGATTCCGGGTCTTTGACGTCACGACCGGGACGGAGGGGTGACCCACACCACATCGTCTCGTGATGCGAGACAGAGTCGTCCGGATAGTGGATAGCGGTGGACTCCCCGGAGACCACCGTGCCACGCTTCCCTCATGTCTCGAGCTGGAATTGCCTTGGTGAGTCGACGCCACGTCGACCTCGGCCGCATGTCCAGCGCGATCTGTCCCGCGGGCTGACCCGCACTCATCAGGGCCCCGAGGGCCCCGGGCAGCACCACCGCAAGCACTCCCGCCGCCCCCGACGACGTGGGCGAGCGCGCACGCCTTGACACTCCCCCTGCCGCACCATCGCACCGGTATCCGCCGCAGCGCCGTGCCCGCCTGGGTATGCGCAGGTCACCCGCCTGGGTATGCGCAGGTCAGAGGGTGCGCGCGAGCACGATCCGCCGCACCAGAGCCGCTCAGAAGGACACACACCGCCATGGCCGCCACCCCGGAACGCGCAGCAGCAACGCCCCGCCGTAAGGCCGGACGCCACCGCGGCGAAGGCCAGTGGGCCGCTGGGCACTTCACCCCCCTCAACGGCAACGAGCAGTTCAAGAAGGACGATGACGGTCTCAATGTGCGGACACGCATTGAGACGATCTACTCCCAGCGTGGTTTCGACTCCATCGACGGCGCCGACCTGCGGGGCCGGATGCGCTGGTGGGGCCTCTACACCCAGCGCAAGGCCGGCATCGACGGCGGCAAGACCGCCATCCTGGAGCCGGAGGAGCTGGACGACGAGCACTTCATGATGCGGGTCCGGGTCGACGGCGGACGGCTGACCACCGAGCAGCTGCGCGTCATCGGCGAGGTCTCGGAGGAGTTCGCCCGCGGTACGGCGGACATCACCGACCGGCAGAACATCCAGTACCACTGGATCCGGATCGAGGACGTGCCCGAGATCTGGAAGCGTCTGGAGGCCGTCGGCCTGTCCACCACCGAGGCGTGCGGTGACACGCCCCGGGTGATCCTCGGCTCCCCGGTCGCCGGGATCGCCGAGGACGAGATCATCGACGGCACGTCCGCCATCGAGGAGATCCACCGCCGCTACATCGGCAGCAAGGAGTTCTCCAACCTGCCGCGCAAGTTCAAGACGGCGGTCTCCGGCTCCCCGCTGCTCGATGTCGCCCACGAGATCAACGACGTCGCGTTCGTCGGCGTACGCCACCCCGAGCACGGCCCCGGCTTCGATCTGTGGGTCGGCGGCGGGCTCTCCACCAACCCGAAGATCGGTGTCCGGCTCGGCGCCTGGGTCCCGCTGGACGAGGTCCCGGAGGTCTGGGCCGGGGTCATCGGCATCTTCCGCGACTACGGCTACCGGCGGCTGCGCAACCGCGCCCGGCTGAAGTTCCTGGTCGCCGACTGGGGCACGGAGAAGTTCCGCCAGGTGCTGGAGGACGAGTACCTGAACCGCAAGCTGGTCGACGGCCCGGCCCCCGCGCAGCCCGTCGAGCAGTGGCGCGACCACGTCGGCGTCCACCGCCAGCGCGACGGCCGCTTCTACGTCGGCTTCGCACCGCGCGTCGGCCGGGTGGACGGAAAGACCCTCGCCAAGATCGCCGAGCTGGCCGAGGCCCATGGCTCCGGACGGCTGCGGACCACCGTCGAGCAGAAGATGATCGTGCTCGACGTCGAGCAGGACCAGGTGGACTCGCTGGTCGCGGGGCTTGAGGCGCTGGACCTCCAGGTCAAGCCGTCCCCGTTCCGGCGCGGCACGATGGCCTGCACGGGCATCGAGTTCTGCAAGCTCGCCATCGTCGAGACCAAGGCGCGCGGCTCCTCCCTGATCGACGAGTTGGAGCGCCGGCTGCCCGAGTTCGACCAGCCGGTCACCATCAACATCAACGGCTGCCCGAACGCCTGCGCCCGTATCCAGGTCGCGGACATCGGTCTCAAGGGCCAGCTGGTCACGGACGCGGACGGCAACCAGGTCGAGGGCTACCAGGTCCACCTCGGCGGCGCGCTGGGCCTGGAGCCCGGCTTCGGCCGCAAGGTGCGCGGTCTGAAGGTCACCGCCGCCGAGCTGCCCGACTACGTCGAGCGGGTGCTGCGCCGCTTCCAGGAGCGGCGCGAGGACGGCGAGCGGTTCGCGACCTGGGCCGCGCGGGCGAGTGAGGAGGACCTCTCATGAGCGAGCGTGCGGCGCCTTTTTACTGCCCTTACTGCGGGGACGAGGACTTGCGGCCCTCCGAGGAGGGCCACGGCGCGTGGGAATGCGCGTCCTGCAACCGTGCGTTCCGCCTGTCGTTCCTCGGGCTGCTGGCCAAGGGCCTGCGGCGCGACCAAGCCGGAGAAGGGGGCACAGCGATATGACCCGGCTTCAGCAGACGGACGAGCAGCCGACTGACGAGCAGACGGACCTGGAAGCGCTCGCCGAGCGGGCGGGCCGCGATCTTGAGGACGCCTCGGCGCCGGACATCCTGCGCTGGGCGGCCGACACCTTCGGGCCGCGCTTCTGCGTCACCTCCTCGATGGAGGACGCGGTGGTGGCCCATCTCGCCTCCCGCGCTTTCCCCGGCGTCGATGTGGTCTTCCTCGACACCGGCTACCACTTCCCCGAGACCATCGGCACCCGTGACGCGGTGGCCGCCGTGATGGACGTCAACGTCATCACCCTCACCCCGCGTCAGACCGTCGCGGAGCAGGACGCCGAGTACGGGCCCAGGCTGCACGACCGCGACCCCGATCTGTGCTGCGCCCTGCGCAAGGTCAAGCCCCTTGAGGAGGGGCTGCGGGCGTACGACGCCTGGGCGACCGGGCTGCGCCGCGACGAGTCCCCGACCCGGGCGAACACCCCGGTCGTCGGCTGGGACGCCAAGCGGCGGAAGGTGAAGGTCTCGCCGATCGCCCGCTGGACGCAGGCGGATGTGGACGCGTACGTCGCCGAGCACGGCGTGCTCACCAACCCCCTGCTGATGGACGGCTATCCGTCGGTCGGCTGCGCCCCCTGCACCCGCCGGGTGCTGGAGGGCGAGGACGCCCGGTCCGGACGCTGGGCGGGGAACAACAAGACCGAATGCGGGCTGCACGGCTGATGGCTGTCGATCAGGAGAACGAGATGAGCGCGCCCCTGCACACAGGCGCCACGGTGTGGCTGACGGGCCTGCCGAGCGCGGGGAAGACGACGATCGCCTACGCGCTGGCCGAGCGGCTGCGCGGCGAGGGGCACCGGGTGGAGGTGCTCGACGGGGACGAGATCCGCGAGTTCCTCTCCTCGGGGCTCGGCTTCTCCCGCGAGGACCGGCACACCAACGTCCAGCGGATCGGCTTCGTCGCCGAGTTGCTCGCCTCCAACGGCGTCAAGGTCCTGGTGCCGGTCATCGCCCCGTACGCGGACAGCCGCGAGGCGGTGCGCAAGCGCCACCAGACGGAGGGCACCGCCTATCTGGAGGTGCATGTCGCCACTCCGGTCGAGGTGTGCTCGGAACGGGACGTGAAGGGGCTGTACGCCAAGCAGGCGGCCGGCGAGATCTCGGGGCTGACCGGGGTCGACGACCCGTACGAGGCGCCGGCCGATCCGGATCTGCGCATCGAGACCCATGAGCAAGGCGTACAGGAATCGGCAGCGGCATTGCGAGCACTTCTGAGTGAGAGGGGACTGCTGTGAGCGACGCACGCGCGGCCACCGGCCCGCGGACGACGGCGATGCCCGCACCTCTGCGCCGCGCGGGCGACCGTGACATCAGCCGCTACCGCGGCGGGGCGAGCGAAAGGGGCACAGCATGACGACCGTGGCCGCGATCAACGGCACCGGATCGGACGAGAGCGACAAGCTCTACGCGCTTTCGCACCTGGACGCGCTGGAGTCCGAGGCTGTGCACATCTTCCGCGAGGTGGCGGGCGAGTTCGAGCGGCCGGTGATCCTGTTCTCCGGTGGCAAGGACTCCATCGTCATGCTGCATCTCGCGCTCAAGGCGTTCGCCCCGGCGCCGGTGCCGTTCTCCCTGCTGCACGTGGACACCGGGCACAACTTCCCCGAGGTCATCGAGTACCGGGACCGCACGGTCGCCGAGCACGGGCTGCGGCTGCATGTCGCGTCCGTCCAGGAGTTCATCGACGACGGCCGGCTGCGCGAGCGCCCGGACGGCACCCGCAATCCGCTGCAGACCGTTCCGCTGCTGGACGCCATCGAGAAGAACCGCTTCGACGCGGTCTTCGGCGGTGGCCGCCGGGACGAGGAGAAGGCCCGCGCCAAGGAGCGGGTGTTCTCCCTGCGGGACGAGTTCGGCGGCTGGGACCCGCGCCGGCAGCGCCCCGAGCTGTGGCAGCTCTACAACGGCCGCCACTCCCCCGGTGAGCACGTCCGGGTCTTCCCGCTCTCCAACTGGACCGAGCTGGATGTCTGGCAGTACATCGCCCGCGAGAAGATCGAGCTTCCGCAGATCTATTACGCGCATGAGCGCGAGGTCTTCCGCCGCGCCGGTATGTGGCTGGCGTCCGGTGAGTGGGGCGGTCCGAAGGACGACGAGACCGTGGAGCGGCGCCTGGTGCGCTACCGCACGGTCGGCGACATGTCCTGCACCGGTGCCGTCGAGTCGGACGCGGTGACGATCGAGCAGGTCATCGACGAGATCGCCGCCTCCCGGCTGACCGAGCGGGGCGCGACGCGCGCCGACGACAAGCTGTCGGAGGCCGCGATGGAGGACCGTAAGCGCGAGGGGTACTTCTAGCCATGACGAGCAACATCAGTGCCGACGTCCAGGCCGCCGCGGCCGCCGTCGAGCAGTCCGCTGCCACCTCGCAGCTGCGCTTCGCCACCGCGGGCTCGGTCGACGACGGCAAGTCCACCCTGGTGGGGCGGCTGCTGCATGACTCCAAGTCGGTCCTGGCCGACCAGCTGGAGGCCGTGGAGCACGCCTCGCGCAGCCGTGGCCAGGAGGCCCCGGATCTCGCGCTGCTGACGGACGGGCTGCGCGCGGAGCGCGAGCAGGGCATCACCATCGATGTCGCCTACCGCTACTTCGCCACCCCGCGGCGGCGGTTCATCCTCGCCGACACGCCCGGCCATGTGCAGTACACCCGCAACATGGTCACCGGCGCCTCCACCGCCGAGCTCGCGGTCGTCCTGGTGGACGCGCGCAACGGCGTCGTGGAGCAGACCCGGCGCCATGCGGCGGTCGCCGCGCTGCTGCGCGTCCCGCATGTCGTCCTCGCCGTCAACAAGATGGACCTCGTCGACTACGCGGAGCCCGTCTTCGCCGCGATCGCCGAGGAGTTCACGACGTACGCCGCCTCGCTGGGCGTCCCCGACATCACCGCCATCCCGATCTCGGCGCTCGCCGGGGACAATGTGGTGACCCCGTCGGCGAACATGGACTGGTACGGCGGCCCGACCGTGCTGGAGCATCTGGAGACCGTGCCCGTCGGCACCGACCCGTCCCAGGACCCGGCGCGCTTCCCGGTGCAGTACGTGATCCGTCCGCAGACCGCCGAGCACCCCGACTACCGCGGCTACGCGGGCCAGATCGCCTCCGGTGTGCTGCGCGTGGGGGACGCCGTCACCGTGCTGCCGTCCGGCCGTACGAGCACGATCGCCGGGATCGACGCGCTGGGCGGGCCGGTGGAGCTGGCCTGGGCCCCGCAGTCGGTGACCGTCACGCTCGCCGACGACCTGGACATCTCGCGCGGCGATCTGATCGCCTCGAGCGCGCAGGCCCCGGCCACCACCCGGGACATCGAGGCGACCGTCTGCCATCTGCACGACCGTCCGCTGCGCGTCGGGGACCGGGTGCTGCTCAAGCACACCACCCGCACGGTGAAGGCGATCGTCAAGGACATTCCGTCCCGGCTGACGCTGGCCGATCTGTCGCAGCACCCGGCGCCGGGCGAGCTGGCCGCCAATGAGATCGGCCGGGTCGTCGTCCGGACGTCCGAGCCGCTGGCGCTGGACGCGTACGCCGACTCCCGGCGCACCGGGTCCTTCCTGCTGATCGACCCGGCCGACGGCACCACCCTGACGGCGGGCATGTCGGGCGACTCCTTCGTGGCGTCGGCCGCGGCAGACGAGGCCGGGCAGGGCGACGAGGGATGGGACTTCTGATCATGGCTGGTGAGGTGTTCTCGACCTTCGCGAAGGAGGGCGGCCGCGTCGGCAGCGGCGCCCTTGGCAGCGGCCAGGGAGGGGTCGGGCGATGTGTGCGCTGATGCCGCTGTCCGTCCCCGCTCACTGCCGTAACCGAAGATCCGACTGAACTGCCGGGCGTCCCCTGAGGCTGTCCCGGCCTTCCGAGAGGAACACCTCCCGTGTTGTCTGCCGACCGCCTCGCCGCCGCTCCCGCGGCCGCCCCGCGACCAGCCAAGCGACGCCGTTCCCGTCTGATCGCGGCCGCCGCCGTCCTCCCGCTGCTGATCGGCGCGCTCGGCGCCTGCGGTTACGGCTCACAGAAGAAGGACGACGACCAGGGGGCCTCGGCCCTTCCCGCCGCCGGCGGCAAGAAGGTCGACGGCCTCGACAAGGTGAAGATCGGCTACTTCGCCAACCTCACGCACGCCACCGCCCTGGTGGGTCTGCGCAAGGGCGGTCCGATCCAGCAGGAGCTGGGCGGGACGAAGGCCCAGCCGTTCGTCTTCAACGCCGGCCCCTCGGAGATCGAGGCGCTCAACGCGGGCTCCATCGACATCGGCTGGATCGGCCCGTCGCCGTCGATCAACGGCTATGTCAAGTCACACGGCGAGAACCTCAAGATCATATCGGGGTCGGTATCCGGCGGCGTCAAGCTCGTCGTCAACCCGAAGAAGATCAAGACGCTCGACGACGTCAAGGGCAAGAAGATCGCCACCCCGCAGCTGGGCAACACCCAGGACGTGGCCTTCCTCAACTGGATCGCGAGCAAGGGCTGGAAGGTCGACGCCCAGAGCGGCAAGGGCGATGTCTCGGTGGTCCGCAGCGACAACAAGGTGACGCCCGACGCCTACAAGTCCGGCGCCATCGACGGTGCGTGGGTGCCCGAGCCGACCGCGTCCAAGCTGGTCGCCGAGGGCGGCAAGACGCTGCTGGACGAGTCCTCGCTGTGGCCGGACAAGAAGTTCGTGATCACCAACCTGATCGTCAAGCAGTCGTTCCTAAAGGAGCATCCGAAGGTCGTCGAGGCCGTGCTGCGCGGCTCGGTGAAGACCAACGCCTGGATCAAGGCCCACCCCGGCCAGGCGAAGAACTCGGCCAACGCCGCGCTGAAGGCGGAAACCGGCAAGCCGCTCCCGGCCGAGGTGATCGACCCGGCGTGGAAGTCCATCCAGGTCACCGACGACCCGCTGGCCTCGACGCTGTCCACCGAGGCGGACCACGCGGTCAAGGCGGGGCTGCTGGAGAAGCCCGACCTGGGCGGCATCTACGACCTGACCCTGCTCAACAAGGTCCTCAAGGCCGAGGGCAGGCCGACGGTCTCGGCCGCCGGCCTCGGCGCGCAGTAGCCGCCCCGCCCGCTCCCGTACGCAACGACACGCAACGACACGCACGGTTCGCACGTACGCATCCATCAGGAGGTGACCGGATGTCCCCGGCATTGACCACCGAGAAGGCCGACAGGGCGGGCGTCGCCGCGGCAGACGCGGCGCACCCGTCCGGAGCGGTCCGCATCGACCACGTCCACAAGGCGTTCGGCCGCCCCGGAGCCGTCCAGCCCGTCCTCGACGACATCAACCTTGAGGTGAAGCCCGGGGAGTTCGTCTGCCTCCTCGGGGCCTCCGGGTGCGGCAAGTCGACGCTGCTCAATCTGATCGCCGACCTGGACAAGCCGTCCGCCGGGGCCATCGAGGTCCCCGGCGGCCGGCCGGCCCTGATGTTCCAGGAGCACGCGCTGTTCCCGTGGCTGACCGCGGGCAAGAACATCGAGCTCGCGCTGCGGCTGCGGGGCGTCCCGCGCGCCGAGCGCCGCCTTGAGGCGGAGCGGCTGCTGGAGCTGGTGCGGCTCGGCGGCTCCCACGGCAAGCGGGTGCATGAGCTCTCCGGCGGTATGCGGCAGCGCGTGGCGCTCGCCCGCGCGCTCGCGCAGGACTCCAATGTGCTGCTGATGGACGAGCCGTTCGCCGCGCTCGACGCCATCACCCGCGATGTGCTGCACGGCGAGCTGACCCGGATCTGGAGCGAGACGGGCGTCTCGGTCCTGTTCGTGACGCACAACGTGCGCGAGGCCGTCCGGCTGGCCCAGCGCGTGGTGCTGCTGTCCTCACGCCCGGGGCGGGTCGTCCGCGAGTGGGCGGTGGACATCCCGCAGCCGCGCCGTATCGAGGACGCGGCCGTCGCCGACCTGTCCATTGAGATCACCGAAGAACTGCGTGGGGAGATCCGCCGCCATGGCCGGCACTGAGACCACCGGCGCGACCGACGCCACCGCGACCGCCACCGAGAAGCCCGCCAGGTCCGCGAAGTCCACCGCACAGGACCTCGAGGGCCTGGAGGCGGGCCTCGACGCCCTGGACACGGTGCAGATCAAGCGCACCTCACCGGCCGAGGTGCTGATCCACAAGGTGCTGCCGCCCATCGTGGCCATCGCCGTCGTGGTGGCCGTCTGGAAGGTGCTCGTCGTCGCGAAGGTCACCGACGACTACAAGCTTCCCGACCCGGGTCTGGTCTGGAACTCGCTGCGCCAGCTGTGGCTCCAGGGCGAGCTGCTGGACATCGTCTGGACCAGCGTCTCGCGCGGGCTGTTCGGCTTCCTCATCGCGCTGGCCATCGGCACCCCGCTGGGTCTGATCGTCGCCCGGGTGAGCTTCATACGCGCCGCCATCGGCCCGATCCTGTCCGGCCTCCAGTCGCTGCCCTCGGTCGCCTGGGTCCCGCCCGCGGTGATCTGGCTGGGCCTCAATGACCAGATGATGTACACCGTCATCCTGCTCGGCGCGGTCCCGTCCATAGCCAACGGCCTGGTCGCCGGCATCGACCAGGTCCCCCCGCTCTTCCTGCGGGCCGGCCGCACCCTCGGCGCCCGCGGACTCGTCAGCGCCCGGCACATCCTGCTGCCCGCCGCGCTGCCCGGCTATGTCGCCGGGCTCAAGCAGGGCTGGGCCTTCTCCTGGCGCTCGCTGATGGCCGCCGAGATCATCGCCAAGTCCCCCGACCTCGGACTCGGACTCGGCCAGTACCTGGAGAACCAGCGCAACAACTCCGACATGGCCGGCGTGCTGCTCGGCATCATCCTCATCCTCGTCGTCGGCATCGCCATCGAACTGCTGGTCTTCGCCCCGATCGAGCGGCGGGTGCTGCGCAGCCGCGGCCTGCTGGCGAGCGCCCGGTAACGCCATGACATCCACTCCCCCGACCCTCCTCGTGACCGCCCACGGCAGCCGGGACCCGCGCCACGCGGCGACCGTCGACGCGCTCCGCGCGCGGGTGCGGTCGCTGCGGCCGGGGCTGCGGGTGGAGGCGGCGTTCCTGGACTTCAACGCGCCGCGCGTGGGCCGGATCCTCGACCGTCTCGCCGAGGAGGGCGTGGCCGACGTCATCGCCCTCCCCCTCCTGCTGACCCGCGCCTTCCACGCGAAGGCCGACATCCCGGCGGTGCTGCGCGAGGCAAGGGCCCGCCATCCCCGGCTGGCCCTCCGCCAGGCCGAGGTCCTGGGCCCCTCCCCGCTCCTGACCCGGGCCCTCGAACGCCGCCTGTACGAGGCGGGGCTACGCCTCGCCGACCGACGCTCGACCGGGGTCGTCCTGGCCTCGGCGGGCTCCACCGACCCGGAGGCGATCGCGGTGATCGCTGAAATCGCGCGGGAGTGGCGGCACACCGGCTGGTGCGCCGTGCGACCCGCGTTCGCCTCCGCTTCCCTTCCCCGCACCGAGGACGCGGTCCGCGCCCTGCGCGCCGAGGGCGTCGCCCGCGTGGCCGTGGCCCCGTACGTCATCGCCCCCGGCCGCCTCCCGGACCGCATCGCCCACGGCGCCCAGGAGGCGGGCGCGGACATCCTGGCCGACGTCCTGGGCCCGGCCCCGGAACTGGCCCGGCTGCTGCTGCGGCGCTACGACGAGGCGCGGGTGGCGGCGCCGGTGTTGCTGAGCGCCTGAGCGTTCCTCAGCCCTCCGTGATTCACTGCCCGCCATGGCGAAACCGTTGCTCGACCGCGTACAGGTCGTGGATGTAGACGATCATGAGCGGGCCCGCTCCCTCCCGCCCTTCACCGCGCGTTCCGCACGGCTTCTCTCCCACGTATTGACCCGGTCCCCGGGCGCCGCTGGACTGGCCGCCTTGGATGTCGAGGCCCTCGGGGGATGTCATGCGCAACGAAGAGAGCACGGGCCGCGGGAGCGTCGGCGCCCGTATGGGGGTCGCGCTGGGGGTCGCCATCGCGTTGGCGGTCATCCATCCCTCGGCGCAGGCGGCGCCGGATGGCGGAGCCTGGACGACGGAGACGGTGGCGCCGGGATTGCAGGTGCGGACCGGGGTCATTCGGCATGCGCAGGCGAAGCCGAGCTGGACGGTCACGGTGCAGGCTCCCGGCTCCGCCCCGGTGGGGAGCCGGGCGTGGGCGGACGGTACGGCGGGGAAGCTGCGGGACGCCGGGTTCGCGCCGCGCGTGGAGCGGGTGGTGTGGCCGAGTTACGCGGACACGCCGCACGGCACCATGGGATGGCGGGTGCGGGTGGGCTCGTACGGTTCCTCGGACGAGGCGCGGAGCGCGAGCCAGAAGATCACCGGGGACGGGTTCACGGCGGCGGCGGAGTGGACCGGCTACGACGGTCAGCAGCCGGCCGACCGGGAGAGCGTGCATGTGGCGGTGATCGACCCGACCAGGTTCACCGGCACGGTCGAGGGCACCCATGACGAGAGTGTCGCGGACCGTGAGAAGACCTCCTCGGTCGCCGCGAGGCTCCGCTCCCTGGTGGCGGTCAACGGCGGTTTCTTCGTCACCGCCGACGCCGACGGCGTCCAGGGCACGATGGCCGGAATCGGCGCCTACGACGGTGAGCTGGAGTCGATGGCCGCCGGTTCACGGGCCGCGCTGATCCTCGCTGACAGCGGCCGGCACCCCCGTATCGCCGATCTGACCAGCACGGTCACCGCGCGGGCGGGGACCTCCACCTACGCGGTGGAGGGCATCAACCGGGTGCCCGGCAAGGTACGCAACTGCGGCCGCCCCCGGGCCACCCCGACCCAGCGGCCCCGTCAGGATCTGACCTGCGCCGAGACCGACGACCTGGTGAAGTTCACCCCGAGGTTCCGCACCACGCTGCCCACCGGGCCCGGCGTCCAGGTCGTGCTCGACGCCGCCGGCCGCGTGGTCGCCACCGGCCCGCGCGGCGGTACGGTCCCGGCCGGCGGCTCGGTGCTCCAGGGCATCGGCGCGGCGGGCGACTGGCTGACGGCCCACGGCCGGCCGGGCGAGCGGATCGCGCTGAAGGAGACCGTCCGCGACACCGCCGGCCGTCAGGTCCGGCTCGACTCCGACGACAGCATCGTCAGCGCCGCCCCCACCCTGGTGAAGAACGGCCGCATCGCCATCGACGCCGCCACCGAGGGCACCCTCGACCCCCAGGACCTCACCTTCGGCTACGCCTGGTCGAACGTACGCCAGCCCCGCACCATGGCCGGCATCGACCACCGCGGCCGGCTGATCCTGGCCACGGTGGACGGCCGCCGGCCGGGCGTCAGCGAGGGCTTCACCCTGGAGGAGGCCGCCCGCTTCATGCGCTCCCTCGGCGCCCAGCAGGCCCTCAACCTGGACGGCGGCGGCTCCAGCGCCATGGCCGTACGCGGCAGGCTCGCCAACGTCCCCTCCGACGCGACGGGCGAACGCGCGGTGGGCGACACCGTCCAGGTGCTGCCGTCGCACCGCGGCTGACGGCCCGTCCGCGAACCGGCCCGCGGCCCCGGCTCGGGGGGACCGAGGCGGGGGCTCAGAACGTGATGACCGCGCGGCCGTGTGACGTGCCCGCCCTCATCGCGGCCGGCGTCGCGGGAGCGTCGTCCAGCGACACGGGGGTGACGGCGGGCAGGATGCCCTGCGCGGCGGCGAAGGCGAGGGTGTCGCGCAGATCGTGCGGGGAGCCGGACGGGGACGCCATCACGCGCAGCCGTTCAGCACCATCGGCAGGGTCGGCAGGAAAAGCGGTTCGTCGACGCGGTGGACGGTATTACCGCCGACCGCCCAGCGCGGCGCGGGCGCGGGCGGGGTGACGGACGAGGTCATCGGGGTCTCCTTCGCACTCCGTCCAGGCGCCCCCTTCTCGCCTGGCCATACGATCGCCCTGAGGCGAAGTGCGTCCGTCAGCGGCCCGAAAAGCCGTGGCGATACGTTCCATCTCTGGAGCCCGCTGACCGTACGGACCTGGCCCTATGTGGAGTGGCAGCTGTGCGGGCGGGTGCCGCGCGCCGCCTTCCGGCCGGTGCCGGAGGTCGACGGCGGGATTCTGCGGCTGGCCCCGCGGCCGCGCCCGCTGCTGACGGACGCGGACCAGCGGGCCGCCTGCGCGGGCCTCGTCGAGCTCGGCTTCTCCGGTCTCGGCTGCTCGCTCTATACGTCACTGCGCCGGGCCTGCCCCGCGCGGCGGCCGGCCGGGGCGTTCCGGCGGGCCGGGCTGGGGCAGGACGTCGTGGTGGCGTATGTGACGCCGTGGCAGTGGCCGGCCCTGGCTCAGGAGCTGAGGGGCGTGGCCGTTTCGAAGGAGTTGATGGTGCGGGTGAAGTCCCGGGTGGACAGCAGCAGCTTGTAGATGATCGCCAGCTCGAAGACGAGCAGCAGCACACCCGATACGACGGTCGTCGCCACCACCGCGTCGACGGCCGGCCCGATGATGAACACACCCATCTGGAACTCGATGCCGCTGATCAGATGGGCGCGGATGCGGTGGCGCAGCAGGAAGTTCCGGCACCGGACCCACCACGGGAAGCGGCGCCGGAACTCCTGGTGCAGATCGACGACCGCGGGGCGGCGCACCGCGGCCGTGGCCGTCGGCGGGGCGGGCTCCAGGGCGAGCGCGGGCCCTGCGGCGGCCGCGGGCGCGGGCTCCAGAGCGAGCGCGGGCCCTGCGGCGGGCGCGGGCGCGGGCTCCAGAGCGAGCGTGGCGTCCAAGGCGAGCGTGGCATCCGGGACGGGTGTGCCGTCCAGGGCCGCCACCGTGTTGGGGTCCTGCTCGATATCGGCCTCGGGGTTGTCGCGCAGCAGGTCTTCCATGAAGGCCAGCTCGACCTGGTTCTCGGCCTTGCGGGCCGCGCGCATCCGCGCCTTGATCTGCTTGCGCATGCCGTGCCGGATCTTGAAGATCTCCAGCGAGTCGATATAGCGCAGCGAGTCCAGGGAGGCGACGGCCAGCGCCAGCCAGAGATACAGGACGTCGTCCGTCCGCGCGTACTGGCCGCCCATCAGCGCGACCGCGCAGACCAGTACCCGGATCCGGTCGAAGACGAAGTCAAGCCAGGCGCCGAAGACCGAGCCGGTGCCGGTCAGCCGGGCGAGCTTGCCGTCCATGCAGTCGAAGATGAAGCTCACGTGGTAGAGCACCGCGCCGAGCAGCAGCCATTTCCAGTCGCCTTGTGCGAAGCAGGCGGCGGAGCCGAGACCCACGAGAAACGCGCCCCAGGTGAGCTGGTTGGGGGTGGCGCGGGTGTATTGCGCGGTCCAGCGGACCAGCGGTGTGGCCACCGGATCCACAAGCATGACGGTCCACCACGCGTCTCGCTTCTTCTCGGTGATCCTGCGGACCTCGGCGAGTGGCGGTATGTCTCGGGGCATGGTCAACTTCCTGGCGTTTGAAAAATGTTCACCTGAAGCTAAGAAGTTGGTAAGAGAAGAGACAAGACCGATTCAACGCAACCTTTGCCAACGGATAACCGTCCCTTAGAGGGACCGAGTCGATGGCACGGTCAGGTGGAGAGGGCCGCCCCGACC
The DNA here is from genome assembly GCF_040606675.1 of Streptomyces sp. NPDC005393. Classification (NCBI taxonomy): domain Bacteria; kingdom Bacillati; phylum Actinomycetota; class Actinomycetes; order Kitasatosporales; family Streptomycetaceae; genus Streptomyces; species Streptomyces sp. NPDC005393. The sequence goes on from NZ_JBEXFG010000002.1 coordinate 86,169, forward strand.
AGATCGGCCGCCTGTTTTGTCCCGCCTTCGTCCGCCATCAGCGCTTTGACCGCCGCACAGCGGGCGGCGACCTCCGGGTCGTCCGCGACCGCGAGCACCGTCGCGCGCAGCGCCTCCGCCGTCGCCTCCTCCTTGGGCAGCCGGCGGGCGAGGCCGAGCGCCCGGAGCAATCGGCGTTGCCGAACTGGTCGACGGCCTGCGGTACGGCGACCATCGGCACCCCGCGGGCCAGCCCCTCCTGACTGCCGCCCGCGCCCGCGGGGGTGATGAAGGCGTCGGCCTGCCGGAGGATGCTCAGCTGCGGCACCCAGCGGTGCACCTCGACATTGGCGGGGACGGTACCGAGGTCGGCCGGGTCGACAAGCCGGCCGATCTGCAGCACGACATGCCAGCCCGGCAGACCGCCGAACGCCTCGACGCAGGCGCGGCAGGCACGGCGGAACGGGTGGGGCACGGGGGAACGGGGCGCGGCCCGGTGGGGAGGCCCACGTCATCGTGCGGACGGCGGGCGGCGCAGTCAGCGTTTCACCTGCGGTGCCAGGTGCGAGACTTGGCCGTTGGACCGGCGCGGGAGACAGGAGGGTACGGCGTGGGGGACGTGGCGTTCACGGAGGAGCGGGCGCGGGCGGTGCTCTCCGCCGCGCTGCCGCCCTACCGGACCGGTGCCGCCGAGGCCCGGCTGCTGGCCCTCGGCGAGAACGCCGTCTTCGCCCTCGACAGCCTGTCCCTGGTGGTCCGGGTCAGCCGCGACCTCGACGTATGGCAGCGAGCGGCCCGGGAGCTGAGGGTCGCCGACTGGCTCGCGCGGGAGGGTCTGCCGGCGGTACGTCCCGACCGGCGCTTCGGCGCGGAGCAGCCGCTGCCCTTCTCCGGCCATCTCGTCACCTACTGGCAGCGGCTTCCCGAGCCCGTACGGCCCGCCGGGCCCCGCGATCTGGCCGAGCTGCTGCGGATGGTGCACGCCCTGCCGGATCCGTCCCGCGGTCTGCCGCCGCTGGAGCTGCCGCGCCGTGAGCTGCTGGGCGGGGTGGAGCGCTGGCTGCGGCTGGCCGGGGACGCGATCGACCCGGCGGACGCGGCGTATCTACGCGCCCGGCGGGACGACTTCGCGGCGGCGGTCGGCGAGGTGACACCGCGCATTGCGCCCGGTCCGATTCATGGCGACGCGCTGCCGCGCAATGTGCATATCGGCCCGGACGGCCCGGTGCTCGTCGATCTGGAGACCTTCTCCTCCGATCTGCGCGAGCACGACCTCGTCGTCATGGCCCTGACCCGGGACCGCTACGGCCTCGACCCCGCGGCGTACGACGACTTCGTGGCGGCGTACGGCTGGGATGTGCGGGAGTGGCCCGGCTGCGCGGTGCTGCGGGGCGCGCGGGAGACGGCGAGCTGCGCGTGGGTGGCCCAGCACGCGCCGGGCAACCCGGCGGCGCGGGCCGAGTTCGCCCGCCGGGTCGCCTGCCTGCGGGAGGGGGACCCGGCGGTGCGCTGGTACGCCTTCTGAGCACTGAGCGGGCTCGGCTCAGGCCGTCCACGCGGGGTCGCGGCCGCTGAGGCCGACCGCGCGGTCCAGCGGCGAAGCGTCGTCCGGCACGGTGACGGCGGGGCCGAACGCCTCCTTCGGGCGCTCCGCGTCCGGGAACGCGGACAGCCACCCGATGATGGCCTCGGCGCTGCGGGGATCGCAGTCGTAGGGCTGGCCGGTGGCGCGGGCCAGATCCCATCCATGGATCACCAACTCGTCCAGCGCCACGACCCCCATCATCTCGGCGGGCAGGGTGACGCCCCCGGCCTGCGTACTGCCCTGCCAGGCCGTCGGGTCCCGCCAGGCGGCGGCCATCGCGTCAAGCCGCGTCGTATCGAGCAGTGCTACGCCACCGTGCCGCTGTTCTTCGAACTTCGCCATGGGGGGGCGCCATCAGGGGGGAAGCGTGACGAGTCCCGTCTCATAGGCGGTGATGACGAGCTGGACCCGGTCCCGGGCGCCCAGTTTGGTGAGCAGCCGTGACACGTGCGACTTTGCCGTGGCCACCGTGATGAAGAGGTCCTCGGCGATCTCGGTGTTCGACCTGCCGCAGCCGACCAGGGTCAGTACTTCCCGTTCCCGCTCGGTGATGCCCTCGACCGGCCGTGGGGAGCGCTGCGGGGCAGCCTTTGAGCGCCCGATGAAGTCGGCGATCAGACGGCGCGTCACACCCGGCGCGATCAGTGCGTCGCCGGCGGCGACGACGCGGATCGCCGCGAGGATGTCATCCAGCGCCATATCCTTGACCACGAAGCCGCTCGCGCCTGCCCGGAGTGCTCCGTAGACGTGGTCGTCCTCGTCGAAGGTGGTCAGGACGAGGACGCGGGTCGTTGCCGGACCAGCCGTGATCAGGCGGGTGGCCTCGATCCCGTCCATGCCGGGCATCCGGATGTCCATCACCACGACGTCTGGGCTGAGGTCGCTGACGAGCCGGACCGCTTCGGAGCCTGTGGCGGCTTCACCGACGACTTCCAGGTCGGGGTGATCGGCCATGATCACGCGGAGACCGGACCGCACCAATGGCTGGTCGTCGGCGAGCACCACCCGGACGGTCATCGGGCCTCCACCGGAACTCCGATGGGTGCGGGCATCGGCAGCCGGGCCGCCACCCGGAAGCCGCCCTCAGGGCGCGGCCCGGCGCTGAGGTGGCCGCCCAGCAGACCGACCCGCTCCCGCATCCCGACGAGGCCGAAGCCGTGGGCCGAGCCGTTTTCGGTGGCGCCGCGCCCGTCGTCGACGACTTCCACGGACAGCTCCTCGTCTCCGTAGTCGATGGCCACCCGGCAATGTCCGGTGTCTGCATGGCGGACCACGTTGGTCAGCGCCTCCTGCACGATGCGGTAGGCGGACAGGTCGATGTCGGCCGGCACAGGACGCTGCTCCCCGCTGCGGCCCACATCGACGCGGACCCCCGCGCCCGCGGTGGCTGCCGCCAGCCGTTCGACGTCCGCCAGCCCCGGCGAGGGTGCGAGCGGTGACTGCTCCGAGGCGGTCGCGCCCCGGTCGGCCTGACGGAGCGACACCAGCGTGCGCCGAAGGCCCGACAAGGTCTCTCTGCTGGTGGCCTCGATGGCGCGCAGGGCCTCGCGCGCCTGTGCCGGCTGGGTCTGGATGACCCGGCTGCCCATACCGGCCTGGATGGCGACGATGCCGATGCTGTGCGCGACCATGTCGTGCAGCTCCCGTGCGATCCGCAGCCGTTCGGCGGTCACGGCCTCGGCCACCTCCTGTGCACGCAGCGCCACCGCGTGCTCGCGGCGCTCGCGATTGAGCAGACCGGCCATACAGGATGCGGCCAACGCCAGGAGGGCGATCACCTCGTTGACGGTCAGGCTGTCCCCGTGCGCGAAGACGCCGATCACCAGGAGCTGCACGGCGACAGACACGGCCACGGCGACAATCGAAGTACGCCGTGCACAGGTGGCGACGATGAAGCCCAGGACGAGGTCCACCGCCAGATACGACAGGAACTGGCCCTGGTACGACGCCGCCAGGCTCTCATGGCCGGAACTCGGAGGTCCCACGACCACAGCAGTGGATCCGAAGAGTGCCATGGCGAGAGCCAGCAGCGGCATCCGTCGCACCACGCCGGCGAGCAGGCTCACGGCCAGCAGTGCCCCGACACCGTGGACCGTGCCCGACGCCCGCGGCGCGCCCCCCACCAGCAGACCCACCACGAGGAGGTAGGAGGCGCCCCCCGCCCAGGCCACGGCCTTGGTTCTCGTCATCGGCGGCGTGCCCTCTCGGGAACACCGCGGTGCGCGACGCACGCAGGCAGCGGAGTGATCGTCATGGGGTTCACGCCGCGAGACTAACCGGCCACCGCCGGCGTGGCATCAGCCCGGGGACGTACGCCCACGGGCCAATGCGGCCGCACGATTGCCGCCCACGGCCTCACGTCCGGACGGGGGTCCGCTCGGCAGTGTGGGTGCCGTGATCGAAGTCAGCGAACTCACCAAGCGCTACGGCAGCAAGACGGCCGTCGACCATCTGTCCTTCACCGTGCGGCCGGGCCAGGTCACCGGATTCCTCGGCCCCAACGGCGCCGGCAAGTCCACCACCCTGCGGATGATCCTCGGCCTGGACGCACCCACCACCGGCGCCGCCACCGTCAGCGGCGTCCCCTTCCACCGCCACCCGCGCGGACTGCGGCACGTCGGCGCCCTCCTCGACGCCGGACAGGTCCACGGCGGACGCAGTGCCGCCGCCCACCTGTCCGCTCTGGCCCGCAGCAACGGCATCCCGCGGCGCCGGGTGGGCGAGGTACTTCAGGAGGTGGGGCTGGCCGAGGTGGCGAACCGCCGCATCGGCGGATTCTCCCTCGGCATGAAGCAGCGCCTCGGCATCGCCACCGCCCTGCTCGGCGACCCGCCCGTGCTCATGTTCGACGAGCCGATCAACGGCATGGACCCGGAGGGCGTTCTCTGGGTACGCCGGCTCTTCCGGCGCCTGGCCGCCGAAGGGCGCACGGTCTTCCTCTCCAGCCACCTGATGTCGGAGATGGAGAACACCGCCGACCACCTCGTCGTCATCGGCCGGGGCCGCCTCATCGCCGCCGAGCCGCTACGGGACTTCGCGGCCCGCAGCACCCGTAGCAGCGTCGTGGTCGGGACACCGCAGGCCGCCGAGCTGGTGGCGGCGCTGACGGCGGCGGGCGCCTCAGTCGAGCCGGAAGGCTCGCCGGGCACCGAGAAGCTCGCCGTGACCGGCCTCCCCGCGGACCGGATCGGGGCGCTCGCCCTTGAGAACGGTATCCGGCTGGACCAGCTGACCACCCGCACCGCCTCACTGGAGGCGGCCTTCATGGAACTGACCGCCGACAGCGTCGAATACCAGGCAGGACAGCCCCGATGACCACACTCACCTCCGTCTCCCCGGTCACCCCCGTCGCCGGGCCGCCCGCCCGCTTCCGCGATCTGCTCGCCTCCGAGTGGATCAAGATGCGGTCCCTGCGCTCCACGCCGTGGACAATCGCACTCACGCTCCTGTTCGTCGTCGGTTCCGCCGCCGTGGCCACACTGGCGGACAAGGCCCCGCCCTCCGGCCCCGCTGAGTTCCTGCCCTTCGACGCCTACCCGGCGGCCGGCTACTGGACGCTGATACTCGTCGCCAGCAGCATGGGCGCCCTCACCGTCGTGAGCGAGTACAGCAGCGGGCTGATCCGTACCACCACCGTGGCCGTCCCGGCCCGCGGCTCGGTCGTGCTGGCCAAGGCGGCCGTCACCGCCGTGCTGTGGACCGCGGTCGGCACGGCCGCCTCAACCGGTTCCTTCCTGGTCTCCCAGGCCATCCTGGACAGGCACCATGCCGGCGTTCCGATCACCCACCCCGGGGTGTTCCGGGCGCTGGTGGCATCCGCGTTGCTGGCTCCGGTCTGCGCCCTGGTCGGTCTGGGCCTCGGCGTTCTGCTCCGGCATGCCGCCGGGACCATGGTCACCAGCGTCTTCACCCTGCTGATGCTGCCCACCATGTTCTCGGAGAGCAACCGCTGGTCGGCGGACATCAAGCACGCGCTCGTCTCGGCCGCGTGGATTCGCCTGGTCCAGCCCTGGGAGCCGGATCCCGACTCCCTGGCCTACACCGCCACGGTCCCCGGCTCCTGGATCGTGTACACGCTCTGGCCACTGATCGCGGTCGCACTCGCCGTGCTCGTCGTGAGGCGCCGCGACGTGTGAGCGTGCCTCCAGGGCGCGCACGTCTTGCCCCGGAGGCACGCCCCGGGACAAGGCCCCGGTAGCTCGTCGCAGCGTTGATTGATCCAGGCCGTCAGCCGACGTACGGGACGACGGGCCAGGCCGACTCGACAGTCGCCTTCGGGTCAGAGGCACGTCGAAGGTACTTCTGCAGCGACGCGGCCTGCTCGGCTGCCGCCCGTACCTGAAGGTCGTGCAGATCCGCCGGGGCCAACGCTCCTATAACCGCGTGTTTGACCCCCATGGACCGCGCGGCACATGCCGCGGCTACCGCGTCCGCGACGGCGTTATGCGCGTCATCGAGCGTCACGCCGTAGTGCTCGCAGAGTGCCTGGAGATTCCGCGACCCCTTCCTGTACCGATCCACGTGCTTGTCCAGGATCAAGGGGTCGATGACAGGCGAGGTCTTTCCGCGCAACCGGTCACCGAGTGGCTTTATCCCATGTCGTCGGCACTCGCGGTCGAGGAGCGAGAGGTCGTACCGCGCGTTCATCACGACCAGCGGAGTCCCCGAGTTCAGCACCTCGGCCACAGCAGAGGTGATCTCTTCGATCGCGGGAGCCGCCTGCATCCCGTGTCCGCGGGCGTGCTCGGTGGAGATGCCGTGGATGGCCGAAGCCTGCTGCGGGATCAACACCCCGGGGTCAAGCAGCCATGTCCGGGGCTTCGGAAGCCGCCCATCCGGGTCCACGGCTACTACCGCCGAAGTGACGATCCGGTCGCTCTCGATGTCCGTTCCCGTGGTCTCCAGGTCGAAGGCCACCAAAGGCAGGCTTGTCCAGCTCATCGCAGGGCCCCGCTCATCGTTGTGGGCTGAGACATCTGAGACGTTGTTGAAGCGAGTGGATAAAACGCCGCGTTGTACGCCACCACGGGCGCGCCCGCCGGCCAGTGCGCCACCAGCGCGCCCGCTATCTCCTCGACCACCTCACGCGCGGGCCGGCCCTCCGCCACCGCCCGCTCATTGGTGATCCCGTGCACGGCCACCGCGTCGTCCGGAATGGACACCCCCGGGTCGGCCAGCCAGGTGCGCCGCCCGATCGGCTCCCCGTCCTTCACCTCGACCACGGCCGCCGTCACGATCCGCGCCGTCCGCGGATCCGTGCCCGTCGTCTCCAGATCGAATCCGATCAGCAGCTCCTGGTGCCAGCCCATGGCCGACCTCCCTTTGTCGTACTTCCCCCTGGTGTGCACCACCCTCCCACGCGCCACTGACAACGGACCCCCCGTCAGCGGTCGGGCGGGACACGGGCCGGCGCGAGACCGGCAAAGGAAACGGACATTCCACCCTCAACGGCCCGACAGAACACGGGCCGACGGGCACGCCACCGATGAGGGACCGCCAGATAAACGGACATTCCGTCGTACGCAACGGCGGGGAGCCGCACGGACCGTGCGGCTCCAGCCGGTCGCCCAGCCCGGCCGTGCCGGGCGCGTGCGGACGGCGTCGACCTGGCGCGCGCCCCGGATCGTGCCCCTGCGCGAGGGCGGGCCCGCGCGCCTGCCGTGCCGGTCCGGGCCCTCCCGGCCCGGCGAAGCCCCGCAGTACGGCCTGTCGCGCCGCGCGCATCTCGGGTTGTTGGCGGTGGGCCCTGGTTGAGGTTTCGTCTCGCGCCTTCGGCGCCTTGAGCATGGGGCAGGTGGAGGCGGGCCCGAGTCGCGTCGCCGGGCGCCGGGCCGTGGTGGCGGGGGACGGTGGCGGCTCTTGTGGTCCGGGGCTTGGGCCGATGCCGGACGGCGGGTCCCGACGCCGCGCCTCCGGACACCCCTCCAAAAAATGCTTGATATGGCGCAACTGTTTTGTCAAACGATGTCGTGGAGGGTGCCTGGTCCGCGTCCGCAGGTGTGTTCCGAAGGTCGGGTGTTGCGGTGATCGCTAGAACTCAGGCGGCTGTGAGGGGCTCTTTCCGTGCTTTCGGGTCAGCTCAGGGGAAGCTCCGCGAACAGCGGCGAGTCCGGGAAGGGCTGGTCCTCTCCGACCTTGCGGTAGCCCCAGGACTCGTACATCGCCTGCACCTTGGGGTGGGTGACGTCGACCGTGAGGACAGGGTGGGCCAACGGGTTTTTCCGGTCAGCCGGTTGCGGATCGTCCGGTCGCTCACCGTGCCCTCGTATCCCTGGGACATCAGGTGAGCATTCACCGCGTCGGCCGGCTCGGCCTACGTGGGAGGGGCGGGCTCAGGAGACCGGGCGGGAGTCCGCCCAGACGCTTTCGAACTCCTCGCGGTAGGTGCCGAAGAGCCCGCTGTCGCCCTCGTCCGGCTGCTGTCCCTCGCGCACCACCTCGCGGCCCCGGCCGCCGCCGCGCAGCACCAGGACCGGAGCCTCCATGCCGCGGGCCTTGCGGAGGTAGGACTGGATGACCGCGAGGCCGTCGGCTCCGTCGCCGTTGACCAGGTAGGCGGTGAAGCGGGGGGTCTCGTCGAAGACATGGATCTCGAAGGCGCCCGGGTCGCGCAGCGCGGCGCGCACCCGCCGCATATGGAGGATGTTCATCTCCACCGAGCGGCTCATCTCGCCCTTCTTCAGACCGAGTTCGCGCTCCCGGCGCCGCACCGCGCTGCTCGCGGGGTTGAGGAAGAGCAGTCGCGCGCGGCAGCCGGATTCGGCCAGCCGGACGAGGCGGCGGCCGGAGTAGTTCTGGACGAGGAGATTGAGCCCGATGCCGACGGCGTCGAGGCGGCGGGCGTTGCCGAAGAGGTCCTCGGCGGGGAGTTGCCGCTGGAGCCGTACCCGGTCGGGGTGGACGCCCACGACGTCCGCGTACCGGTCGCCGACGAGGTCCTCGACCGCGTCGATGGGCAGCCGGTCGGCGGAGGGGGTGCCGGTGCCGCTGCCGAGGATCTCCAGCAGCCGGGCGGAGGCGCGCTCGGCCTGGGCGAGGACCGTCTCGGACAGGGCGCGGTTGCGGGAGACGACGTTACGGGCGACCTCCAGCTCGTCCAGGGCCAGCTCCACCTCGCGCCGGTCGTCGAGATAGGGCTCGAAGCACGGCCAGTGCTGGACGAGGAGCTCGCGCAGCTGAGGCAGGGTCAGAAAGCTGAGCACATTGTCGTCGGCCGGGTCGAGGAGATAGCCCTTGCGGCGGCTCACCTCGCGTACGGCGACCGCGCGCTGCACCCACTCCTGCCCGGCGGGACCGGCCGCGGCGATGACCCAGTCGTCGCCGTGGACCGGTTCGTAGATGGGCCGCAGGACGGCGCCGACGACCGCCCGCAGCCGCTGTTCCACCAGGTTCAGCCAGATGTAGGCCCGCCCGGCCCGGCGTGCGCGCGTGCGCACCTCGCTCCAGGCGTCGGCGCCCCAGTCCAGTTCCGCTCCGATCTCCATCGGCCGCACCAGGGACACCGCGCCGGGAGGTGCGTCGGTGGAGCCGTCACCCCCGGGACCTCCGTCACCGGGGGGCAGCTCCAGCCCGCCCGAGCTCACCTGTGCACCGCCTTCCACCCCTGTCCAACGATCACCGCAGACTACTGCGCGGGCGGGGGCGGTGCGACACTCGGGATCGATCTATCGCGTCAACGTGGTTCTTGTGTATGGCCGTTGTGTCCGGACAGTGCGGGGGGCGTGAGGGGATTCATAGCGGTGACATCGCGCGGCGAGAGCTGGAAGCCCTGCCAGTGCAGCGGCATCGGTTCCTGATCCTCATCGCGGGCGATGTGGTGGAACCCGATGTTGACCCATACGACCGGGTGTTTGAGTGTCTGGCCGCCCACCCACTTGTCGACGCTCTTGCCGGCGCCCGCACCGCAGTCGCGCAGGTTGTTGCTGGCGAACTGCTCACACGTGTTGTACTCGGTGAAGTAGACGTCGTGCTTGGTGTAGCTACGCCCCTGGTACTTGGTGGTGTGGCCGGGCACGATCTCGTAGCTGCGCGGATGGCCGTCCTTGTTCTTGCCCGCGGTGCTCACCACGCGCCACCACCGCGCCGCCGCCGCGTCGCCCGCCAGCTCCTTGGTGACCTGGGTGCGGGTGGTCTTGGTCGTCGGGATCCGGCCGGCGGCCGCGGTGGTCTTGGAGTCGTACTGCTCGATCTTGCTCTTGGGCGAGCCGTCGAGGCCGAAGTTCAGCCGCCAGAAGACGTTGTGGGCGTGGCTGGTGGCGTAGTCCTTGGCGCCCTTGCCGATCGGCCAGCCGCGGCCGTCGCCCGCGTCGTAGTCCATCGGGGAGAGCGTGCCGGTGGCGCCGACCTGCATGGTCATGGTGCCGTCACCGGCGAACCGCCACTCGGTGATGTACTCGTACCAGCCGACCTGGTTGACGGTGTAGATCAGCAGATCCTTGCCCTGCAGCTGGTAGACCTTGTTCCCCTCGCCCATCCGGTAGGCATGGCCGCGGGCCCGGGTGGTCGCGCACAGACCCTTCACATTCTGCCGGCTGGGGTCCCAGGCGCCCGGCACATGGACGGTCTTGATGGTGCCGCCGGGGCATTCGGCCGGGTCCAGCTGCTGCAGCCCCTGGGCGAAGTCCTGTCCGGTGAGATCGTCGTACTCATTGCTGCCGTCGTCGTACGGAACATGGATCTGGCCGAGCTTGGCCGAGGTCAGCACCTGGATCGGGGCGGACTCGCCCTTCGGCTGGTACGAGACGTTGTCGAGCACGAGCCCGGCCTTGCTCTCGTAGTGCCAGCACATCCGCCAGGTGGTGCCGCCGTCCAGCTTCTGTTCGACCTTGTACGCGGCCGAGCAGTCCGCCGCGGCCGCCGGGGCCTTCGCCGGGGCCTTCGGGGCGGCCTGGGCGGCGCCGACCGGCCCGGCGGCGATCGCCACGGTACTGAGGAGCGCCGAGGCGCCGATGGCTGCCGCGATCCGGGCACGGGCGCGGCGGAGCCTTCTTTCAGGCATGGGTGGACTCCTGTGTGAACGTATGGGTGTGCGATCAGTGGAGGTACCGCTGTTCGGGCGAGTGAGCCGAAGGGGCGCGCCCCTGTCGTAATGGGAGAGCGCGCGGAGGCCCTGAGGAACGAGGGGCCGAGCACGGTCGACGTCGACAGGGTCCCCCCGGCCGAAGGCAGGGGGAGGCTTGAGCGCCCCGGAGGCGAACCGAGCCCCCAAAAAAGGGAGCCTCAGTTCAGCTTGGCCACGGAGCGGGCGCTCAGGTCGATCACCATCTGCCGGGTGTCGATCCAGGGCCCGTTGACCACCCGGGTGAACAGCCGCACACAGCGGTGCTTGCCGCAGTCCTTGAGCGACGCCGGGCCGGGGTTGTCCACGCCGGCGCGGTGGACGAAGCCGGTGACGGTCAGCTGGCCGGGGTTGGTCAGCGCCTTGCCGGTGGCGTCCTTGAAGTCCTTCTTCAGCCCGTCGCCCAGCTTGTCGGCGAGCAGCAGCCGGGTGGCCTCCACGACCTCGTCGTGGTTGGGCGGCGGCTGGACACCGTGCTGGGTGTCGGTGCTCGCCACCTTGCCCGTGCCGAGATCGACCGTCTTGGTGACGTAGGTGTCGTCCTTGTAGTCGTAGTACGTCACCTCGGCGCGGCGCGGCGGATCGGCGGCGCCCACATCGGCCGGTTCGAGCTCCGTGAGGTCGGTGGAGAGCCGCTCGGGGCCCTTGTCGCCCTTGACGTCCTCGCTGCTGTCGCGGAAGCCGCGGGTGACCGCGAGGGTCTGGGCGCGCTTCACCTCGTCGTCGGTGAGCGGATCGCGGCCTGTGCCCTTCTTCCCCTGGGCGGGCGCGTCCTCGACCACCCCGGGCAGCTGCTTGGCCGCCTGGCCCTGCTCGGCCGCGGAACCCTGCGGTCCGCCGCCCGTGCTCTCCTTGCCGGAGGCGCTGTCCGGGAGCGTCACCCCGATCATGATCGCGGTGGCGGTGACCGCCACCGCCGCTCCGGCCACCACTTTGCCCAGGTGGCGGTGGATTATCTTTCGCACATCCTCCCCCAATCCCCCCTGTCGTCACATCAGCCCGCATAGCGTGATATCGCGTATGCGGAGGTCACCCGGTAGGACGAACCGAGGTGGCCGTAGGTTGCCTGCCATTTGAGGAAGTTCCGTCGAAACTGCGGCTGACCGCCCCCAGTTGGGAAAGGATGCGTCGTCGGTCCGGTTCCGTCCGGTGCCTGGGGTGCTCGCGGCCCCCGGAGAAGAAGTGGAAGAGTCGACGTATGCAGGTCTGGCCGGGACAGGCTTACCCCCTTGGCGCCACCTACGACGGCGCCGGAACCAACTTCGCGGTGTTCTCCGAGGCCGCCGTCCGTATCGAGCTGTGCCTTCTGCACGACGACGGCTCGGAGACGGCGGTCGAGCTGCGGGAGACCGACGCGTTCGTGCGCCACGCCTATCTGCCAGGCATCATGCCGGGGCAGCGCTACGGCTTCCGGGCCCACGGCCCCTACGAACCGGAGGCCGGACACCGCTGCAATTCCGCCAAGCTGCTGCTGGACCCGTACGCGAAGGCGATCAGCGGGCGGATCGACTGGGGCGAGGAGGTCTACGGCTACCACTTCTACCGGCCCGACAAGCGCAATGACCTGGACTCGGCCCCGCACACGATGGCGTCGGTCGTGGTCAATCCGTACTTCGACTGGGGCGACGACCGGCCACCGCGCACCGACTACCACCGCACGGTCATCTACGAGAGCCACGTCAAGGGCCTGACGATGCGCCATCCCGGCCTTCCGGAGGAGTTGCGCGGGACGTACGCGGCGCTCGCCCATCCGGCGATCATCGAACATCTGACGGAGCTGGGCGTGACCACGCTGGAGCTGATGCCCGTGCATCAGTTCGTCCATGACCACCGGCTGGTCGACGCGGGGCTGGCCAACTACTGGGGTTACAACACCATCGGCTTCTTCGCCCCGCACAACGCCTACGCCTCGTGGGGCGACCGGGGACAGCAGGTCCTGGAGTTCAAATCGGCCGTCCGGGCGCTGCACCAGGCGGGCATCGAGGTCATCCTGGACGTCGTCTACAACCACACCGCCGAGGGCAACCATCTGGGGCCGACGCTCTCCTTCCGGGGGCTGGACAACGCCTCGTACTACCGGCTGGCCGAAGACCGGCGCTATTACATGGACACCACCGGCACCGGGAACTCGCTGCTGATGCGCAGCCCGCATGTGCTTCAGCTGATCATGGACTCGCTGCGTTACTGGGTGACCGAGATGCGGGTGGACGGCTTCCGCTTCGATCTGGCGGCGACGCTGGCCCGCCAGTTCCACGAGGTGGACCGGCTGTCCTCGTTCTTCGACCTGGTCCAGCAGGACCCCGTGGTCAGCCAGGTGAAGCTGATCGCCGAGCCGTGGGACGTCGGCGAGGGCGGCTATCAGGTCGGCAATTTCCCGCCGCTGTGGACCGAGTGGAACGGAAAGTTCCGGGACACCGTGCGCGATCTGTGGCGTGGTGAGCCGCGCACGCTGGCCGAGTTCGCGTCCCGGCTGACCGGCTCCTCGGACCTGTACCAGGGCGACGGGCGCCGTCCGCTGGCCTCGGTCAACTTCGTCACCTGCCACGACGGCTTCACCCTGCGCGACCTGGTCTCGTACGGCGAGAAGCGCAACGAGGCCAACGGGGAGGACAACCAGGACGGCGAGAGCTACAACCGCTCCTGGAACTGCGGCGCCGAGGGCGAGACCGACGATCCGGCGGTGCGGGCGCTGCGCGAGCGCCAGATGCGCAACTTCATCGCGACCCTGATGCTCTCCCAGGGCGTGCCGATGCTCTCCCACGGCGACGAGTTCGCGCGCACGCAGGGCGGCAACAACAACGCCTACTGCCAGGACAGCGAGCTGTCCTGGGTGAGGTGGCCCCACCCGGTGAAGAAGGGGCAGGACGGCAACGAGGAGGACAAGGCCGCCCTGGAGCTGCTGCGCTTCACCCGCTCGCTGGTGTGGCTCCGCCGCGACCACCCGGTCTTCCGGCGCCGCCGCTTCTTCCACGGGCGGCCGGTGGAGGGCACCCACGACGAGCTGTCCGACATCGCCTGGTTCACCCACGAGGGCGAGGAGATGCGGCCGCGCGACTGGCAGGCGGCGCACGCCAAGTCCCTGGCCGTCTTCCTCAACGGCAGCGCGCTCTCCGAGCCCGGGGTGCGCGGCGAACGGATCAGCGATGACTCCTTTCTGCTGCTGTTCAACGCCCACCATGAGCCCCTGGACTTCACCGTGCCGGTCGACCACGGCAAGCAGTGGCAGGTCATCGTGGACACGGCGGTGCCGGAGGGCGTGGAGCCGGGCAGCGGCGCGAAGGTGGCGGCGGGCGACCGGCTGACCCTGGTGGACCGCAGCCTGATGGTGCTTCAGCGGCCCGCCTAAGCCGTATCCGGGCTCGCGTAAGCCGTATCGAGAGGGCGCGTAAGCCGTATGGGGGGCGCGGATCGCACCCGTACGGGGGCGCGGGCCTCTCGTGAGGGGCGCCTTGTGGGTACATACGTTTATATGACGCCTGACCCCACCGCGCCCCTCCCCGCCGCCCCGACCGCCACCTACCGGCTCCAGTTACAGCCCGCCTTCCCCTTCGAGGCGGCGCGCCGAGCCGTCCCCTATCTGGCCTCGCTCGGCGTCTCCCATCTGCATCTGTCCCCCGTGCTGGAGGCGGTGCCCGGCTCCACCCACGGCTACGACGTGGTCGACCACTCGGCCGTACGCGCCGAACTGGGCGGCGAGGAGGGGCTGCGGGCGCTCGCCCGTACGGCGCACGAGCACGGCCTCGGCCTGATCGCCGACATCGTCCCGAACCATATGGCCGCGCCCGCCCCGGAGCGGCTCAACAAGCCGCTGTGGGGGGTGCTGCGGGAGGGGCCCGACTCGCCCTACGCCCGGTGGTTCGACATCGACTGGTCGGAGCACGGCGGCAAGGTGCTGCTGCCGGTGCTCGGCGGGCCGCTCGGCGACGAGTGGGAGCGGCTGCGGGCCGTGGACGGGACGCTGTCCTACTACGATCACGCGTTCCCGCTGCGGCCCGGGACGGAGGCGCTGCCGTTGCCCGAACTGCTGGACGCCCAGTGGTACCGGCTCGGCTGGTGGCGGCTGGCCCGCACCGAGCTCAACTACCGGCGCTTCTTCACCATCTCCGAGCTGATCGCGGTGCGGGTCGAGGACCCCGAGGTCTTCGCCGCCACCCACGCCACGCTGCTGGAGCTGGTGCGCGACCGGGTGATCGACGGGCTGCGGGTGGACCACCCGGACGGCCTCGCCGACCCAGGGGGCTATCTGCGGCGGCTGGACCGCGCGGTCAGGGCGGCGGAGGACGGGGGAAGGGCGGCGGAGGACGGGGGCGCAAGCGGGGGCCGGGGCGGCCGGTGGACCGTCGTCGAGAAGATCCTCGCCCGCGACGAGCCGCTGCCCGCGCGCTGGCCCGTCGCCGGGACCACCGGCTACGACGCGCTGCACCATATCGACGGCCTCTTCGTCGACCCGGACGGGCTGGAGAAGCTGACCGCGCTCTACCGGGGCTTCGCCGCTCCCCCGGCCGACCTGGGCGGCGACTGGGCCGCCACGGTGCGCCGCGCCGCCCAAGAGGTGGTCAGGCACGAGCTGGCCGCCGAGGTGGCGCGGCTGGTGCGCACCGCCTCCCGCATCTGCGCCGCCGGCCCCCGGCTGCGCGACCACGCGCCCTGGGCGCTGCGCACCGCGATCCGCGAACTGCTGGTGCGGCTGCCGGTCTACCGGCCGTACGCCTCCCCCGACGCCCCGGCGAGCCCGGCGGACGCCGACCTGCTTGCCCTCGCCGCGGGGGATGCCCGGACGGTCTTCACGGTCCGCGAGGAGGCGCGGGTGGTGGACACGGTGCGGGACGCGGCGCTCGGCAGACTGGGCGACGGGCCGGACCACCGCGACTTCTGCGCGCGCTTCGCGCAGACCGCCGCCGCGCTGCGTGCCAAGTCGGTCGAGGACACCGCCTTCTACCGCTACGCACCGCTGCTCTCGGCCGCGGAGGTCGGCGGCGACCCCGGGCGGCCGGCCGTCTCCCCCGCCGACTTCCACGCCTTCGCCGCCCGGCTGCTGCGCGACTGGCCCGCCACCGGCACCGTGCTGTCCACGCATGACACCAAGCGCAGCGCGGACGTAAGGGCGCGGATCGCGGCGCTCACCGAATGCCCGGGGTGGTGGGGGCGGCTGCTGGAGGAGCTGACGTCGGCGGGCCCGACCGTGCCCGACCCGCACACGGCGTGGACGGCATGGCAGACCGCGCTCGGGCTGGGCCTCGCGGACACCGGGCGGCTGGTGCCCGCGGTGCTGAAGGCCGTGCGGGAGGCGGGGCTGCACACCACATGGACGGAGCGGAACACGCCGTACGAGGAGGCGGTGGCCGCCTTCCTCAAGGCGGACGGGGGGCCGGGCGGCCCCGGCGCGTCGGTGTGGGCGGCGATCGGCGCCGAACTCGACGCCCCGGCACGGGCCAACGCGCTGGGTGCGGCCCTGGTGCAGCTGACCATGCCGGGCGTTCCCGACCTTTATATGGGCACGGAGCACGCCTATACGGCCCTCGTCGACCCGGACAACCGCCGTCCGCCCGAGCTGCGCCCGGAGGTGCTCGCGGAGCTGGACGCGGGGCGGGAGGCGGTGGGGCTCTCCGCCGAGAAGCTGATGCTCACAGCGGCGGCGCTACGGCTGCGGCGTGAGCATCCGGGGTGGTTCGGGGCGGGGAGCGCGTATGTGCCGCTGGCCGCCGAGGGGCCGACGGCGGCGCACTGTGTGGCCTTCGTACGGACGGCCGGGGACCGTGGGAGCGGCAAGGGCGGTGGGGAGGGCGGCGGCGGTGAGGGGGGCGCGGCCGTCACCGTCGTCACCCGGCTGTCGCGGCGGCTGGCGGAGGAGGGTGGCTGGGGCGCCACCCGGCTGCCACTGCCCCCGGGCCGCTGGCGAGATCTGCTGACCGGGCGGACGGCCGAGGGGGCGTACCCGCTCGGCGGCCTCCTGGACCGGCTCCCCGTGGCACTGCTGACCCGGAGCTGACGGCCGGTCGACTGGACGGTGCCGTCCGGGCAGCGGGTCGACAGCGTCTGGAACGGCAAGCTGACCGCCACCGGCTCATCGGCGCCGGTCACCAACGCCGACGGGAACGGCTCACTGGCGGCCGGGGCGTCGACGACCTTCGGCTGTACGGCGAGCGGCGGTTCCCCGGACGCGGCGGCAGCGCCGATCCGCATGGTGCACTAGTCTGCGTCTCGCAGTGATCCACAGAGGTGCACCGACCCGCTCAGTGACCTGTCAGGTGCACCTCATCCTTGCCGGTCTGCCGCCCCTTCCCCCCTCGCGGGCGGCAGACCGGCCCTGCCGAGCAGCTCGACGAAGGCCGCCGCCACGCCGGAGAGCTCCACCCGGGAGCGCAGGGCGTCCTCACCTCTGATCGGGTCTCCGATCCGACCGGGAACGCATCATCTTCCCGGAAGGATCCCCATGACCGGTCTGGTCATCCGCGCGCTCACCGAGAGCGACGCGTCGTTGTTCCACACCCTGCACGACCCCGCGCTCGATATCCCATCACGCAGGAGCGCAGTGACCTGATCTGACCGGTCTCGTCCTGCTGCGCGCCCGGCACCGCGTCCCGCAGCATGGTCGGGAGCCTTAAGGCGACCGGTCGATATGAGGAGACGCCAGTGCTGTTCGAGGTGTGGGCGCCGCACGCCGGGCGGGTCGGGCTCCATGTGCAGGGCCGTACGCGGCCCATGGAGCGCGACCCCGCCCGGCGGGGGTGGTGGCGGGCCGAGGCCGAGGCCGGGCACGGGACGCGCTACGGCTTCGCGCTCGACGACGGCCCGCCGCTCCCCGATCCGCGCTCCCGCCGCCAGCCGGACGGCCCGGAGGGCCTGAGCGCGGTCCTCGACCACTCCCGCTTCCCCTGGGAGCGGGAGTGGTTCGGGCGGCCGCTGCCGGGCGCGGTGCTGTACGAGCTGCACATCGGCACCTTCACCCATGAGGGCACCTTCGACGCGGCCGTCGAACGGCTGCCGTATCTGGCCGAGTTGGGCATCACGCATGTGGAGCTGATGCCGGTCTGCCCGTTCCCCGGGACGCATGGCTGGGGGTACGACGGCGTCGCGCCCTGGGCCGTGCACGAGCCCTACGGCGGGCCCGAGGGCCTGGCGCGCTTCGTGGACGCCGCGCACGGGCACGGCCTCGGCGTCGTCCTCGACGTGGTCCACAACCATCTGGGCCCCTCCGGCAACCATCTCCCGGCCTTCGGCCCGTACTTCACCGAGACCCATCACACCCCCTGGGGCGCCGCGGTCAACCTGGACGCCCCCGGCTCGGACGAGGTCCGCGCGTACTTCATCGGCAGCGCGCTCGCCTGGCTGCGCGACTACCGGCTCGACGGGCTGCGCCTGGACGCGGTGCACGCGCTGCGCGACACCCGGGCGCGGCACTTCCTCACCGAGCTGTCCGCGGCCGTGGAGGGGCTGGCCGCCCGGACCGGCCGTCCGCTCTTCCTCATCGGCGAGTCGGATCTGAACGACCCGCGCACCACCACCCCGCGCGAGGCGGGCGGCCATGGTCTGCACGCGCAGTGGAACGACGACTTCCATCACGCCCTGCACACCTTCCTCACCGGTGAGCGGCAGGGCTACTACGCCGACTTCGCCGCCGAGGGGCCCGGAGCCCTCGTCAAGACGCTGATGGGCGGCTTCTTCCACGACGGCATCCACTCGGGCTTCCGCGGCCGTCGGCACGGCAGCCCGCTGAACACCCACACCACCCCCGCGTACCGGCTTCTCGGCTATGCCCAGACGCACGATCAGATCGGCAATCGCGCGGTCGGCGACCGGCTCTCCGGCAGCCTCTCCCCCGGGCTGCTGGCCTGCGCGGCGACCGTAGTACTGTGCTCGCCTTTCACCCCCATGCTCTTCATGGGCGAGGAGTGGGGCGCGCGTACGCCCTGGCAGTACTTCGCCGACCACCGGGATCCGGAGCTGGCCGAGGCGGTACGAAACGGCCGCCGACGCGAGTTCGCCGCTCACGGCTGGGCGGAGGGCGACATTCCCGACCCCCAGGACCCGGCCACCCGGCTGCGGTCCTGTCTCGACTGGACGGAGCCGGAGCGGGAGCCGCACCGGGCGCTGCTCGCCTGGCACCGCCGGCTGATCGCGCTGCGCCGCGCCGAAGCGGCGCTCACCGACCCCGCCTGGTCCTATACGGGTCTCTCCTCCGGTTCGGACGGCTGCTTCAGCTTCCAGCGCGGTCCGCTCCGCGTGATCGTCAACCCGGGCGACCGGCCGGCCGACGCCTCGCTCGGCCCCCGGTCCGGCGAGATCACCGAGGTGGTCGCCGCCTGGCGCCGGGTCGACCTCCCGGGCGCGGACGGCAGGCTACGGCTGCCGCCCGAGACCGCTGCCGTACTGCGCTGCGGCGGCGGTCCGGGCTGACCCGGGCCGCGCCGCCTACGCTCGGCCCTCCTCGGGGGCCAGCCGCAGCGAGATGGAGTTGATGCAGTACCGCTGGTCGGTCGGGGTCGGATAGCCCTCACCCGCGAAGACATGCCCCAGATGGGAGCCGCAGCGGGCGCACCGCACCTCGGTGCGGACCATGCCGAGCGAGCGGTCCTCGATCAGCTCGACGGCCGACGAGTCGGCCGGGTCGTAGAAGGACGGCCACCCAGAGCACCTACCGCGAGATCTCCTCGGTCTCCGACTTCGGCACCTTCCAGGGCCGCCGCGCCGGCATCCGCACCCCCGACGAGAACGGCAAGCCCACCCCGGCCGCCACCGTCAACGGCTCCGGCCTGCCCATCGGCCGCACCCTGGCCGCCGTACTCGAACAGCACCAGCAGGCCGACGGCTCGGTCCTGCTGCCCGAACCCCTCGTCAAGTACCTCGGCTTCGCCGGATCAAGGCGGACGGAACGCCCTCGGAGGCATAGGCGAGAACTGGGACGAGATCTATCGCACGCTCAGGCCCAGCTGACCCACGGCCGCCGACCCGACGCCGAACACCCTTGCACCCCGGAGAACCGGCTATGGGACGCAAGGGTGTTCGGTCCCCGCGATCCACTTGCCGGCGATGCCGAGGCAGACCTCATGGACGGGAACCCGGCGCTTGGGGCACGCATGGGCGAACAGTGTGCTCTCAGCCGGGCAGACAGCCACGAACGTGACCGCTCCGGCGTCAGCATGCCCCATGGAGCGGCGGCCTCGGCCTCCCTGGCCGACTCACACGAGCAGGAGCCCCGTAACGCCACTCAAGCTGCCCTGATCCCTACGCACAGCACCCGCCGAAGGCCTTACGCCGCGGAGCCCGACCACATGTGGGGGACCTTGTTCGACAAGGTCTCGGCCTTGTCGCAACGCGAGTTCGAAGTGTTCTGGCTGCTGGCCGAGGGTGCTTCGAACCGTTCGATCCCGACATTCCTGAAAGTCACCGAACGGACGGTGAAGGCCCACGTGGCACAGGTGCTGGCCAAGCTCGACGTGGAGTCGCGCCTGCAGGCGGGGATCGTCGCCTTCGCCTGGGCGGTGCACATCAGCAACCGCACCTCACCCGTGCTCCCCTCGCCGCCCTGCTCCCCGCCTCTCGTGCACTCCCACGGACGCGGCTGATCCGGCGGATTCCCGCCGCCGTCCGTGCCCCGGACGGCCACCGGACGCGCTCAGGAGACACCCGCCAGCCGCAGCAGGGCCGTGCAGGCGGCGGCCGCCAGGACCACCACGACGAACGGCACCTTGCGCCAGGCGAGGAGGCATCCCACCAGCACTCCGGCCGGGCGGGCCGGCCCCGCCCACTGATGAGCCTCGAACAGCGCGGTGGTGGCGACCAGTGCGGTGAGTAGCACCACCGCGGAGCGCTCCATGAGCTTCTCCACCGCGGGCGGGACCTCGACCCTGGAGCGCAGCGCCGGGCCCGCCAGACGGAACGCGTACGTTCCGACGGCCAGCACGAGCATCGCCCCGACCAGCAACGGAGTGTTCGTCATCGCGCGCCTTCGTCCTCTCGTACCCCCTCGGTCGCCAGGACGACGCCGGCCAACGCCAGCAGGACGGGCAGCCCGACCGGCAGGAACGGTGTCGCGACCAGAGCGAGTGCGGCACCGGCAAGGGCCGCGGTCCGGGTCTTCCGGTCGCGCAGGGCCGGCAGGATCAGCGCCAGGATGACCGCCGGGAACATGGCGTCCAGGCCGAGGGCATCCGTGTCCTTGATCACCGAACCGGCCATGCCGCCCAGGAGGGCGCCGAGCGGCCAGCACACCAGGATGCCGAGTCCGCACAGCCGGTACGCGGCACGCTTGGCGGGCAGGTCCTTCTGCGCCAGGGCGAAGACAACGGTCTCGTCATTCATCAGGTGCGTGCTGAGGAACCGGCGCCAGCCGCGGCCGATCACCTCCGGAATCGCCAGCCCGAAGGGCAGGTGCCGGGCGTTGACGAGCAGCCCCGCCAGCACGGCCGCGATCGGACTGCCGCCCGCGGCGATGATCCCGATGAACAGGAACTCCGAGGACGCCGCGACGACGAGTACTCCCAGCAGGACCGGCACCCACAGAGGGAATCCCGATGCCACCGCGATCGCGCCGTAGGACAGGCCGATGACACCGACCGCCAGACACACCAATGCCACGTCACGCAGCATTTCGCGCTCTAGAGTTCTCCATATCGAACGCATGGAGTTCATGATGAACGCCCTAAAGGTCGTTCGTCAAGACGAACAGTCAACTGCTGGAGCGAACGACCGATGACAACACCCCCGCCGACAGCCGACTCCACGAAGCCCCCGCTGAAGGCCATCGCCGCCGCTCTACGCCGGGAACGCAGCCGCGCCGGTCTGAGCCTC
This sequence comes from Streptomyces sp. NPDC005393, assembly GCF_040606675.1. NCBI lineage: Bacteria > Bacillati > Actinomycetota > Actinomycetes > Kitasatosporales > Streptomycetaceae > Streptomyces > Streptomyces sp. NPDC005393. The sequence goes on from NZ_JBEXFG010000002.1 coordinate 107,582, forward strand.
AGCGAGGTCGCGCAGCGGGCGGGGATCGCCAAATCCACTCTCTCCCAACTGGAGTCGGGCTCGGGAAACCCCAGCCTGGAGACTCTCTGGGCGCTGTGCGTTGCGCTGGACACGCCGTTCTCCCGGTTGGTCGAACCCCGTCAGCCCCGGGTCCACGTGATCAGGGCCGGAGAAGGTGCCGCCGTCTCCTCCGCCCAGGCCGACTACCACGCCGTCCTGCTGTCGGCCTGCCCGCCCGGCGCGCGACGCGACATCTACCGCGTCACCGCCGAGCCGGGGCACCAGCGCACGTCGGATCCGCACATGCCGGGAGTCGTGGAGCACGTGGTGCTGGGCACCGGCCGGGCGCTGGTGGGGCCGGCCGACGACGCCGTGGAACTGGGCCCCGGTGACGCCATCACCTACCCGGCCGATCTGCCCCACGTGTTCCGCGCACTGGAGCCGGGCACCTGGGCCGTGCTGGTCAGCGAGCACGTGTAGGGGCCCGGAGGGGGTCAGTGCCCCATCCCCATGCCGCCGTCCACGGGGACGACGGCACCGGTGATGTACGAGGCATCGTCCGACGTCAGGAACCGTATCGTCGCCGCGATCTCGCTGAGGCGATCCTCGGCCCCCTGGGCGACCATGCGGCAGTCCGTGAGGCCGGACGCGCCGAGCGTACCGCTCTGGTGGGACTGGCTGGAGACACACCCTGTCCTCACCGGACAGCCCGCACTCGCACCATGGGCAGCGCAGTTGCGCCGCACCGGGCTGCTCCAAGGCTCCGTCGTTGCCACCCGACGCTTCCTGGACGACACCCTGACCGTCCTCGCGGCCCTCCCTGCCGAGGGGCTGCCGCTACCGGTGTTCGCGGCGCGGCTGCTCGCCGGCGACGCGCACGCACTCGACGACGGCACCCGCCTCTCCACCGCGGTTCTGCGCGCCCTGGCCGCACTGCAGGACACCGACCCCCCGGCCTCGGCAGCGGACCGGCGCGCCCTGTGGGCCCTCGCGGGAATTGCCGACGACGCCCTCTCCGCCACCGTTCTGACCGCCGGACTACGCCCCGAGGGCACCGGAGCCGTGGCCCGCGCCCTGACCGCACTCACCGACGCCGGGCACGCGGCGCACATCGCCCTGGCCCAGCTCCGCGACCCGGGCGAACTGCTGCTGGCACCGGGTCCCGTCCACATCACGGAGAACCCGAGCATCGTCGCGCTCGCCGTAGGCCGCTTCGGCCCCTCCTGCCCGCCCCTGGTCTGCACCGCGGGCTGGCCGAACAGCGCGGCCGTCCTCCTGCTGCGCCGGCTTGCCTCCACCGGTGCCACCCTGCGCTATCACGGTGACTTCGACGGCGAGGGGCTGCGCATCGCCGCGTACGTCCGTGCCACCACCGGGGCCGGTCTCTGGCGCATGTCCACCACCGACTACCTCTCGGCGCATACGGCTGCCCCGACCGGTCCGCCGCCAGGACGCGTCACCGACGCCCCCTGGGACGCGGAGCTCGCCACCGTCCTACGCAAGAGCGGGGTCGCGATCCTGAAGGAGCAGATGGCGGACGCGCTCCTGGAGGATCTGGCCGACCTCAGCCCTGACCGTCCCCGTCCGGCGTGAGCCGCAGCGAGATGGAGTTGATGCAGTACCGCTGGTCGGTCGGGGTCGGATAGCCCTCACCCGCGAAGACATGCCCCAGATGGGAGCCGCAGCGGGCGCACCGCACCTCGGTGCGGACCATGCCGAGCGAGCGGTCCTCGATCAGCTCGACGGCCGACGAGTCCGCCGGGTCGTAGAAGCTCGGCCACCCGCAGTGGCTCTCGAACTTCGTGTCGGAGCGGAAGAGTTCCGCCCCGCACGCCCGGCAGGAGTAGACGCCGGTCGTCTTGGTGTCGGTGTACTCACCGGTGAAGGCGCGCTCGGTGCCGGCCTCCCGCAGGACGTGGTACTCCTGCGGGCTCAGCTCCGCGCGCCACTGCTCCTCCGGCTTGTCGATGTCGTACGCCATGGACGGACCTCCTCAGCTCTCCGGACTCTGCAGGCGGGCGAGGATCTCCGGACCGAGGTCGGTCACATCGCCGGCGCCCATGGTGAGAACAAGGTCACCGGGCTTGGCCATTCCGGCGATCAGCTCGGGGATCGCGGCCCGGTCGTGTTCGGCGGTCACATCCGCCCCGCGGCGCGCGGCGGCGTCGATGACCAGAGCACTGGTGATCCCGGGGACCGGGTCCTCGCGGGCGGGGTAGATGTCGAGGACGACGGAGGCGTCGGCGAGCGCGAGCGCGTCGCCCATCTCGGTGCCCAGCTCCTGCGTACGGCTGAAGAGGTGCGGCTGGAAGACCACCAGGACCCGGCCCTCCCCGGCGCCACCGCGGATCGCCTCCAGGTCGGCGGCGATCTCGGTGGGGTGGTGCGCGTAGGAGTCGATGACCTGCACCCCGGCCGCGGTGCCCTTGAGCTGGAGGCGGCGCTTGACGCCCGTGTACGAGCCGAGGGCGGGGGCGAGCTCGCGGGCGGGGACGCCGATGGCGGCGCCCGCGGTGAGGGCGGCGACGGCGTTGTGCGCGTAGTGGCGGCCCGGGACGGAGACGGTGAAGACGATCTCCTCACCCCCCAGGGATTCCGCGAGCCGCACGGTGACCTCGCTGGTCAGCCCGTGCGGGACGACGGCCCGCACGCGCACGTCCGCGCTCTCGTCGTCGCCGTAGGTGAGCACGCGCAGCCCCTCGCGGCCCTTGACCCGGTCGGTCAGCTCACGGGCTCCGGCGTGGTCGGCGGAGACGACGAGCGTGCCGCCCGGCCGGATCCGGCCCACGAAGGTCTCGAACGACTCGTAGATCTCGTCCATCGAGGCGTAGTTGGCGTGGTGGTCGAGCTCCACATTGAGGACGATGGCGACCTCGGGCGCGTACTTGTGGAAGCTGCGGTCGCTCTCGTCGGCCTCCGCGACGAAGATCTCGCCGGTCCCGTGGTGGGCGCTGGAGCCGGGCGCGTCCAGATCGCCGCCGATGACGTACGTCGGGTCGAGGCCCAGGGTGCCGAGGGAGACGGCGAGCATCGAGGTCGTGGTCGTCTTGCCGTGGGTGCCCGCGACGGCGATCGGGCGGGCGCCGTCCATCAGCGCGGCGAGCGCGTCGGAGCGGTGCACGACCGGGATGCCGCGCTCGATCGCCGTGACCAGTTCGAGGTTGTCGGCGCGGATGGCGCTGGAGACGACGACGCTGCTGGCGTCGGCGGCGAGGTGCTCGGCGGCGTGGCCGATGTGCACGGTCGCGCCGAGCGCGCGCAGCGCCTCGACGATCGGGGAGTCCTTGGTGTCACTGCCCGCCACCCGCGCGCCGCGCATGGCGAGGACCTTCGCGACGCCCGACATCCCGGCGCCGCCGATGCCGATGAAGTGCGGTCGATCCAGCGCGTCGGAGGCAGTGCCGGCCGGTGCCATGTACGGGTCTCCCCTGGTTCGCGGTTCTCTCGGTGTCGGCCCGATTCTCGCACCCCCTACGGCCCGGCCGGGCCGGGCCCCGTACGGCCCGGGTCAGCCGGCCGTGGGGGTCTGGTCCTCGTCCTCCGCGTGCGAGAAGAGCTTGAGCACCGGGACCCCCACCTTGTGGCGCGCCTGGGAAGCCCAGTCCCGGTGGAAGAACTCCTCCACGAAGTGCGGCGCGGTGAGCACGATCACCTCGTCGGCACGGGTCTCCTCGACGACACCGCGCAGCACCTCCAGCGGCTGGCGCTGGACGACCTGGCCCCGGGCCTCGCTTCCGGCCGCCCGCAGGGCTGCCACCGAGTGGTTCAGGGCACGCTCGGCGGGCTCCAGCGCCTCCTTGCCCGCCGGCTCCTCGCCCTCCTGGGCGGCCTGCTCCAGCTCGCCGAGCGCGATGTCGTCGATCGCGCGCAGCAGCCGGTCCTTGCTGCCCCGGGGCTGCATCAGCACGACGAAGGAGACCGGATCGTCGCCGTGCAGGGTGGTGACGAAGTCCACGTCGGCAGGGGTCAGGGGCTTCTCGATCATCAAAACGCTCGTGAACACGGCGGGCGCCCTTCTCCTTTACAGTGACAATCCGTTTACAGCGAAAATCCGTTTATGACAAATTATTGGTAAATCCGACGGTAGCGGGTGAAAAGGAAGCCGGCTTCCTCCAGTACGGAAGCGAGAGCGAACCGCTCCGGTTCCATCAGCGCGGGCCCGTTCACGATCCGCGCCGCATCGCCCGCGGCGATCAGCGGAGCCAGCGACAGACACAGCTCGTCCAGTACCCCGGCCGCCGTGAACTGCCCCAGCAGCTTGGGCCCGCCCTCCGTCAGCAGCCGGGTGTAGCCGCGCTCGGCAAGGGCCGTCACGATGGGGGCCGCGTCCACCCGCCCCGAGCCCCGCACGCCGGTCAGCACCACCTCGGCGCCCGCCTTACGGGCCGCGTCGACACGGTCCGCCGGGGCCCGTCCGCCCGTGATGACGAGCGTCGGCACGAGGGGCTCGGTGAACAGCGGAAGCGAGAAGTCCAGGTCCAGGCTCGCGCTGATCACGGCGATCGCGGGCACCGGGGGCTGGCCGAGCGCCGCCCGGCGCTCCGCGAACGCCTCGCGCGCACGCGCCGGGCGGTAACCCTCCCGGCGCACGGTCTCGGCGCCCACCACCACGGCGTCGGCGAGACCACGCAGCACCCCGAAGATCCGCATGTCGGTGGCGGACGACAGCGGCTGCGAACGGCCGTCGTGATGGGCGGCCCCGTCCAGCGAGGACACCATGTTGGCCCGCAGAAAGGCGCCGTGCGGCCCCTGTGGCCGCTCGGGGTAGGCATACGCGTCGGCCAGCTCGTCGAGCCCCCATTCGCGATCTTCGGTGGACGGTTCGGCGGACAACGGGAACAGGCGTCGCATACGCGGCAGTGTGACATGCCTCCCTCCCGGACGGTCCTCCATGGAAAAGCGACTACCCTGGACATCCGTGTCTGCACCAACTACCACTACCGGCTCGGCAGGCTCGACAGCCGCCGAAGCCCCCGTCGCCCTCACCACCCGCGCGCCGCAGGTCCCCGCGGAGCGCCTGGTGGCCGAGATGGTGCCGCCGCCCCGCTTCGCCACGGTGAGCTTCGACAACTACATCCCGGACCGTGACCAGCCCAGCCAGGCCGAGGCCGTCGAGGCGCTGCGCGCCTTCGCCGCCCGGCTCGGCGGCGGTGCGGGTGAGAAGGGCGGCCGGCGCAGACACTGGTTCCGCCGGGAGGCCAAGCCCGCGGCCCCGAGCGGCCCGCGCGGCATGTACCTCGACGGCGGCTACGGCGTCGGCAAGACCCACCTCCTGGCCTCCCTGTGGCATGCCACCCCGGCCGCCCCCGAGCAGAAGGCGTTCGGCACCTTCGTCGAGCTGACGAACCTCGTCGGCGCGCTGGGCTTCCAGCAGACCGTGCGGACCCTGAGCGGCCACCGGCTGCTGTGCATCGACGAGTTCGAGCTCGACGACCCGGGCGACACCGTGCTGGTCTCCACGCTCCTCGGCAAGCTGGTCGAGGCGGGCGTGGCGCTCGCCGCGACGTCCAACACCCTCCCCGGCAAGCTCGGTGAGGGCCGCTTCGCCGCGGCCGACTTCCTGCGTGAGATCCAGGGGCTCTCGTCGCGCTTCCGGACGCTGCGCATCGACGGCGAGGACTACCGCCACCGCGGTCTGCCCGAGGCCCCGGCCCCGCTGTCCGACGACGCGGTCACCCGCGCGGCGCACGGGGCGCCCGGCGCCTCGCTGGATGACTTCCCCTCCCTGCTGGACCATCTGTCCCGGGTGCACCCGAGCCGCTACGGCGCGATGTGCGACGGCCTCCAGGCGGTGTGTCTGACCGGCGTCGGTCCGGTGCCCGACCAGTCGACCGCGCTGCGTCTGGTGGTGCTGGCGGACCGGCTCTACGACCGTGAGGTGCCGGTGCTGGCCTCCGGGGTGCCGTTCGACCAGCTGTTCAGCGAGGAGATGCTGAACGGCGGCTACCGGAAGAAGTACTTCCGGGCCATCTCCCGGCTCACGGCGCTCGCGCGGGACGCGAAGAGGCTGGCCGACGCGTAGGCCCTGTCCGGGCGCGTCATCGATCAGATGGTTCCCGCGGGCCCGCACGCGTGATACACACGTGCGGTCATATTTCCTGTCCGCCAGCAGGGAGTTACCGCATGTCAGCGACACGACGTCAGGTTCTGGGCCGCAGCGGTGCGCTGGGCGCCTCGATCGCCTTCACCGGCAGTATCCCCGAACTCTTCGCCGGTACGGCCTCGGCCGCCGAACCGAACCCGCAGACCACCCGCGACGGCGGCTACGGCCCGCTCGTCCCGGACCCCGAAGGGCTGCTCGACCTCCCCGAGGGGTTCCGCTACCGGGTGCTCTCCCGCGAGGGCGATGAACTGCGCTCCGGCGAGGGCAAGGTCCCCAGCCACTGTGACGGCATGGCCGCCTTCCCGGGCCGGTCGAGCGGCAGCCGCCGCCGTACGCATCTGGTCCGCAACCACGAGAACCGCGCGAACGCGCCGATCCGCGTGCCCGCCGTCAAGGGCCTCACCTACGACCCGATGGGCATGGGCGGCTGTACCGCCCTGGAGCTCGACTCCCGTGACTCCGTCCTGTCCGAGCGTGTCGCCATCGCGGGCACCGCCGTCAACTGCGCGGGTGGCCCCACCCCCTGGCATACGTGGTTGACCTGTGAGGAGACCGAGGACAAGGCCGGTACGAACGGCTACACCAAGGACCACGGCTTCATCTTCGAGGTCGATCCGTACGATCCACGCCGCACCGGCGCCGTACCGCTCACCGCCATGGGCCGCTTCCAGCACGAGGCCATCGCGATCGATCCGCGCAACGGGGTCGTCTACGAGACCGAGGACGCCTTCGAGAAGCCCTTCGGACTCTTCTACCGGTTTCTGCCGAAGAAGCCGCTCGGCGGCATCGGCTCACTGCGCGCGGGCGGCGAGCTGCAGGCGCTGCGCGTACCGGGGGTGCCCGATCTGTCCACCGTGCGGGAGCCGGGCGTCTCCTTCGACCACATCGCATGGGTGCCGGTCCCCGATCCGCTCGCCGGACAGACGCCGGTCCGGTTCCAGGACTTCGGCCCCGGAGGCATCACCCACGCACAGAAGCTGGAGGGCTGCTACTGGGGCGGTTCGTCCGTCTACTTCGTCTCCAGCTTCGCCAAGAGCGCGGACGGCTCGGCGGCCGACCACTTCGGCCAGATCTGGCGCTACGACCCCGACCGGCGCCGGCTCACCCTGGTGATCGTCTTCGGCCCGAGCACGGATGTCCAACTGCCCGGCGAGTCCCCGGACAACATCACGCTGGCGCCCGGCGGCGGCCTCATGGTGTGCGAGGACGGCAACGGCGCCCAGCACGTCTACGGGCTCACCCGGCGCGGCGAGGTCTATCCGATGGCGCGCAATCGGCAGGCTCTGACATCAGCCGCTACCGCGGCGGGTGGCACCCCGCAGGAGCCCGAATGGGGCGAGTTCGCGGGCGTCACCTTCGCGCCGGACCGCCGCACGATGTATGTGAACTGCTACACCCCGGGGACGACCTTCGCGGTGACCGGGCCCTGGCGGCATTAGCCGCCTGGCGGGCCGGTGGCTAGCCCGAGCAGGCCGTGCGCTGTGCCTCCTGCCACTCGCAGACGGGGCACAGCGTCACGCCGGGGCGCGAGGCGGGGTATTCGGTGGGCTCGCCGCACCGCACGCAGTCGGCGTACGGCGGGCCCGCCGAGGCGGGTCCCGGCGCCTCGGGCCGCTCATCCTCGCAGTAGCCGGTCGTACGGTCCGTACTACGGTCGTCCATGGCTCCGACCCTACGCCGGTCCGCGCAGGTCAGGACCGGCGCGAGCTGAGCGCGCAGGCCGGCCCGGTCGCCCCGGCGGCGAGCGCGCCGGTCACGGCGAGGGGCAGCAGGGGCAGCAGCATCGTCACGGTTTGCCGCTGCGCGAACCCAGGCCGTAGCGGCGCCCGACTCCCCGTCGTCTCATGCCGGTTGAGCAAAGGCAATCGGCCGGTCGGCAGCCGCTCGGCCCTGCCGCCCGCCGGCCCGCCCGGCGCGGGGAGCCGTCCTGGCACACTGGGCTGGTGACCAGCCCCGAAGCCCTTCCCGAGGCCGGCCCCGAGGCCGGCATCCGCAGCAGCCCGTTCCGCCGCTCGGAGACCGACCGGGACGCCGCGCCGCAGTTCGTCCTGCCCCTGGTGGTACGGATCGAGAAGGCCGCGCCCCCGGCCCGTACGGACGCCCTGGAGACGGCGGCGCGCGCGGTGCTCGTGCTGCTCTCGGACGAGCGGGCGACGGCGGAGGACGGCGCGTGGGCCGAGGCCGTACGGGACTGGCAGGACGCCCGGATCCGCAAGGTCGTCCGGCGGGCGCGCGGCGCGGAGTGGCGGCGCGCGCAGGGGCTGCCGGGCATCACGCTCACGGGCGGCCGGGCGGCCTCCGGCGACGGTCCCCCGGCGGCCGAGGTACGGGTGTTTCCGCCGGTGCCGCTCGACGGCTGGCCCAAGGAGCTGGCCAGGCTCCAGGTCTCCGGCACCGATCTGGACGATCCCGAGCCGCCGCCGGCCCCGGACCTCGCCGGGCCGGCGCTGTGGCTGAACCCGCGGATCGACATGTCGGCGGGCAAGGCGATGGCCCAGGCCGGACACGGTGCGCAGCTGGCCTGGTGGGAGCTGGACGACGCCGCGCGGGCCGCGTGGCGCGCGGCCGGGTTCCCGCTGGCAGTACGTACGGCGTCGGCCGAGCGGTGGCGCGAGCTCACGGCGAGCGGGCTGCCGGTGGTGCGGGACGCGGGCTTCACGGAGATCGCGCCGGGGTCCTGCACGGTGGTGGCGGACCACCCGGCGCTGCGGCGGCTCCAGAGCTCTGGAGCCTGGCCGCCGCAGCCCCCGGGTCTGCTTTCGCCCGGACCGGACGGGACCTAGCGGCGCCTGCGGCGGATCGCCCGGGTGAGGACCGGCGGGAGGACATCGGCGGCGATGCTCCGGACCGTGACCGGGCGGCGTGCCGCGGGCACCGGCGCGGTGGCCGCGGGGCGCGGCCCGGGGGCCGGGGCGACGGACTCGCGCGGCTCATGGGCGTAGCGGGACTTCGGCGCGGCCGGGTTCGCGGGCTTTCCCGAGAACCGCAGCACCCGGTGGCCCGCGATCTCCTGCACGCTGGTGTGCATTCCCTTGCGCCACTCCTCGTCCGCGAGCAGCTCGTCCTGGAGCGGCTCGGGGTTGTCCCAGGTGCCGTAGAGCTTCTGGGTGGAGAGGCAGACGGGCCGCAGTCCGCGCGTGAACACCGCCTCCCAGGCCGCGGCGGCCACGCCCGGGGTGTGCTCGGAGCGGAAGTCGTCGAGCACGACGAGACCGCCCGGCACCAGCGCGGTGCGTGCGGTGCCGATGTCGCCCGCCACGTGCTCGTACAGATGCGAGGCGTCGACGTGGATGAACCGGCAGGTGTCCGCGTCGACGTGCTCGGGCACCACGGAGGTCGGCGCCTGGATGACATGGGGCAGTTCGTCGTAGAACGCCAGATAGTTCTGCTCGAAGGCGGTGCGGGTCAGGGTGGAGTACGACTTGCGGGCCTCCGCCGCGTTCTTCTCGTCGGGCGCGTCCGCGTCGAAGAGGTCGCAGACCGTGAAAGTTTCGTCCGACCGCAGATAGGCGGCGGTGAAGATGGCGCTCTTGCCCATGTAGGCGCCCATCTCAAGGAGGTCTCCGCGCTGGCCGAGGCGCTCCTGGCGCATCAGAAAGCGATCGAACAGCACTTGGTCAAGGCTGGGGAACCACCCCTTGACGTCATTCAGACTGCGGGGACGCTGGGCCGCGGGGGCGGTGGTGGCCGTCATGGTGCTCTCTGTTCTTCGGTGGCGGTCGGGGAAGACGTGTCCGGAGAGACGTGAACGCGCGCCACGGTGGCAGCGAAAGGCAACATCGGATGGTCCCCGTTGTGTCCTTTGTGTGACCGAGATCGATACGGACAGGGTGGCCATAGCGACACTAATAGGGACGTACTGTCACACCGGATGGCCGGAAACAGCGGCTCCGCACCGGCCGCCGGGAAGCCTTACGGACCTGTGACGGCGCGGCGCGCTCGCCGGTCCCGCGGCCCACTGGCGCCTAACGTCGCCCCATGCGCGTACTGGTCACCGGAGGCGCGGGCTTCATCGGCTCGCATGTCGTCACCGCTCTCACCGCCCGCGGCCATGAGCCGGTCGTTCTCGACGCCCTGCTCCCCGCCGCCCACCCGGCCCCGCCGCCGCTGCCGCCGTCCGCCGACGCCGAGTGGATCCACGCCGATGTGCGGGACCGCTCGGCGGTGGAGTCCGCGCTGCGCGGTGTGGACGCCGTATGCCATCAGGCCGCGATGGTCGGCCTCGGCAAGGACTTCGCGGACGCACCGGACTACGTCGGCTGCAATGACCTGGGCACCGCCGTACTCCTGGCGGCGATGGCGGAGCGCGGGGTGCGCGCGCTGGTGCTGGCCGGGTCGATGGTCGTCTACGGCGAGGGCCGCTACGACTGCCCCCGGCACGGCTGGGTGCGGCCCGGCCCGCGCGCGGAGGCCGACCTGGCCGCCGGGCGGTTCGAACCCGTCTGCCCGGAGTGCGCGACCCCGCTGCGGCCGGGTCTGGTCGACGAGGACGCCCCGGCCGATCCGCGCAATGTGTACGCGACCACGAAGCTCGCACAGGAACATCTGGCGGCGGCCTGGGCGCGGTCGGTGGACGGCCGCGCGGTCTCGCTGCGCTACCACAACGTCTACGGTCCGGGGATGCCGCGCGACACCCCTTACGCGGGCGTCGCCTCGTTCTTCCGCTCGGCCCTCGCCCGCGGCGAGGCCCCCACCGTCTTCGAGGACGGCGGCCAGCGCCGGGACTTCATCCAGGTACGGGATGTGGCCGCGGCCAATGTCGCCGCCCTGGAGGCCGGACGGGAGGCGGTGGCGGCGGGCGCGCTGCACGCGTACAACACCGGCAGCGACGACCCCCATACGGTGGGCGAGATGGCCGAGGCGCTGGCCGCGGCCCATGGCGGTCCGGCCCCGGTGGTGACGGGCGCCTACCGGCTGGGTGACGTCCGCCATATCACCGCCTCGTCGCGACGCATGCACGAGCGCCTGGGCTGGCGTGCGGCGGTCCCGTTCGCGGAGGGGATGACCGAGTTCGCACGCGCCTCCCAGCGCGCGGGAGCCCTGGACCCGGCCGAACCCGGCTGAGCCCGGCCCGGGGCGGGCTACCGCCGCTTACCGCCCCACCGCGGGGAGCGTGACCTCGAAGCGGCAGCCGCCGTCCACGTTCCGTACCGCCGCGCGGCCGTCGTGGGCCTCGACGATGCCGCGGACGATGGCGAGGCCCAGGCCCGCGCCCGCCGGGGGTGTGCGGGCATGGCTGCCGCGCCAGCCGGTGTCGAAGACGCGCGGAAGGTCCTCCTCCGGTATCCCGCCGCAGCCGTCCGTGACGGACAGCACGACGGTGTCCGCCTCCCGCCGCGCGGCGACCGCCACCGTGCCGTCCGCCGGGGTGCGGCGGATGGCGTTGATGAGGAGGTTGCCGAGGACGCGGGTCATCTCCTTGCCGTCGACCTCGACGGGAACGGGGTCGACCCGGTCGCCGATCAGCTGGACGCCCAGCTCACGGGCGAGCGGATCGGCGCCCGCGAGGGCATCGCCGACAAGATCGTAGACGGAGATCCGGGTGGGGGCGAGGGACAGCGCCCCGGCGTGGATACGGGAGAGCTCGAAGAGATCGCCGACCATTGTGTTCAGCCGGTCCACCTCGGTACGGATCTGGCGGAAGTAGCGCTCCGGGTCCGGGGCCACGCCGTCCTCCAGCGCCTCGGACATCGCCCGCAGCCCGGCCAGCGGCGTGCGCAGATCGTGCGAGATCCAGGCGACGAGCTCGCGGCGGGAGGACTCCAGGGCCCGTTCGCGCTCACGCGACGCGCCGAGCTTGGCGCTGGTGGCGGCCAGCTCGCGGCCGAGCGCGGCGAGCTCGGCGGTGGCCTCGCCGTCGGGGGCGGCGAAGCTGCCGCCGTCGCCGAAGGAGCGGGCGGCGAGGGTCAGCGCCTTGCTGCGCGCCACCACCCAGCGGCCCAGCAGCAGCGCGGTGGCCAGGGACACCACGGCGGCCATGGCGCAGACGGTGGTGACGACCGTGAGGTCGTGCGGGGACAGGAACATCGCCCAGGCGACGGCCAGCGTCCCGGCGAGCATGGCCGTCACCGCCACGGCCGCGACGACGGTCAGGGACACGGCGACCGAACGGCCCCGCAGCAGCCGCAGCGCGAACGCGCCGAGCAGCCCTGCGGCCGCCGCGCCGAGGAAGGCGAACAGGCCCATCAGAAGGACGTCATGCATCGGCGGTCAGCCCTCGGCCCCGGGCGGGGCGTCGAAGCGGTAGCCGACGCCCCAGACGGTCTGGATGAGACGGGGCGCGGCGGGATCGTCCTCGATCTTTCCGCGCAGCCGGCGCACATGGACCGTGACGGTGGACAGATCGCCGAAGTCCCAGCCCCATACGTCGCGCATCAGCTCCTCGCGGGTGCAGGCCACGCCGGGGTGGCGCAGCAGAAAGGCCAGCAGGTCGAACTCGCGCAGGGTCAGGGCGAGTTCCCGGCCGTTCCGGGTGGCGCGGCGGGCCGACGGGTCGAGGGTGATCCCGGCGCGGCGGAGCACGGCGCCGGTGCCATCGCCGGGGGCGGTGCCGGATCCGGCAGCGGGGTCCCGGGCGGACATACCGGCGGCGGCGCGCGGACCGGTACGGCCGCGGCGCAGCACCGACTCGACGCGCAACACCAGCTCCCGGGGGCTGAACGGCTTGGTCACATAGTCGTCAGCGCCGATCTCCAGGCCGAGGATCCGGTCGTCCTCGTCGCCCCGCGCGGTGAGCATAATGACCGGCACCGGCCCCCGGCCGCGCAGCGTGCGGCACACCTCCAGCCCGTCCATACCGGGCAGCATGAGGTCGAGGACGACCAGGTCGGGCCAGCGGGCGGCGGCGCGGGCGAGCGCTCCGGGGCCGTCGGCGGCCCGGTCGACGTCGTAGCCGGCGCGGTCGAGGTATCCGGCGACGACCTCGGCGACGGTCGGGTCGTCGTCCACGACGAGAACGCGGCCGGGAGGTGGGGTCTGCTCCATGCCCTACAGCGTGGCACCAGGCCGGGCGGGCGACCCGGCCAGGAGCGGTCGCCCGGGGCGACGTCCGTGTTTCGTAAGAACCTGAAGTCCGAAATATGGCTTTCCGCTTCGTACTGTGGTCCGCGTGACAGACTCGATCACTCCTCGTGCGGACGTCGTCCTCCCGTGTCTTGACGAGGCCGCCGCCCTGCCCTGGGTGCTGGAACGCATCCCCGACGGCTGGCGCGCCATCGTCGTCGACAACGGCTCCACGGATGGCTCGGCCACGGTCGCCCGCGCCCATGGCGCCACCGTGGTGCACGAGCCCCGCCGTGGCTTCGGTGCTGCCTGCCACGCCGGACTGCTCGCCGCCGACGCCGACGTCGTCTGCTTCTGCGACTGCGATGCCTCGCTCGACCCCGGGCTGCTGCCCGGCTTCGTACGGAGCGTCGAGGAGGGCGGCGCCGACCTGGTGCTAGGGCGCCGTCGGCCCCAGGAGCGGGGCGCCTGGCCGCTGCACGCCCGGCTCGGCAATATCGCCCTCGCCCGGATGCTGCGCCGCCGCACCGGCCTCGCCCTGCACGACCTCGGCCCGCTACGGGCCGCACGGCGCGCCCCCCTGCTCGGTCTGGACCTCACCGACCGCCGCAGCGGCTACCCGCTGGAGATGGTCGTGCGGGCCGCCGACGCGGGGTGGCGGATCGAGGAACGGGATGTGCCGTACCGGCCGCGCACCGGCACGTCGAAGGTCACCGGCACCTGGCGAGGCACCTGGCACGCGGTCCGCGACATGCGCACGGTCCTGCGCGAGCCGGCCACGACCACCGCCGCGAACTCCCGTACGAGGGCGGCCCGGTGACCCCCGGGCCCCACCCCGACGGCGAGACCACCGTGCTCGTTATCGCCAAGGAGCCGGTGGCCGGGCGGGTGAAGACTCGGCTCACTCCCCCGTACACCCCGGCGGACGCCGCCTCGCTCGCCGAGGCCGCCCTTGCCGACACGCTGCACGCCGTGCTCCGCATGCCCGCCCGCCGCAGAGTGCTGGCGCTCGACGGGGGCACCGGACCGTGGCTGCCGTCGGGCATCGAGGTCGTGGCGCAGTGCGACGGCGGGCTCGACGAGCGGCTGGCCGCGGCCTTCGCCGGATGCCAGGGCCCCACGCTGCTGATCGGTATGGACACCCCCCAGATCACCCCCGGCCTGCTCGCCCCCGCGCTGGGCCCGGACGGCTGGCGCGACTGCGACGCCTGGTTCGGCCCGGCCGCCGACGGCGGATTCTGGGCGCTGGGCCTGGCCCAACCGGATCCATGGCTCCTGCGCGGAGTTCCGATGTCCACCGCCACCACCGGTGCCGCACAGCGCCGCCGGCTCACGGACGCGGGGCTACGGGTGCGCGATCTGCCCGTGCTGCGCGACATCGACACCGCGGACGACGCCGGCCACGTGGCGGCCGCCGCCCCGGGCGGGCGGTTCGCCCTCACCCTCGCCCGGCTGTCCCCGGCCACCGCCCGATGAGCACCGTCGAGTCGGTACGGGAGCGGGCGAACGGCCCTGGCAAGGCCGCGTCCTGGCGCGCCGACCCCTATACCCGGGCGCTGCGCGCCGGGCGCGGACCGCTGTTCCTGCGGCGCGCCGACGGCTGGATGCTGCCGCTGGAGGTCGAGCGCTGGTGCGCGGACGCCGACGCGGCCGACCGGACCGTGCTGCGACGATGCCGGGGGCCGATACTCGACATCGGCTGTGGCCCCGGGCGGCTGGTGGCCGCGCTGGCCCTGCTCGGCCGCCCCTGCCTCGGCATCGATGTGAGCCGGGCGGCGGTCGCCCGCACGGCCGGCGCGGGCGGACCGGCCCTGTGCCGCTCGGTCTTCGAACCGCTGCCCGATGAGGGGCGCTGGGGCACGGCGCTGCTGATCGACGGCAACATCGGCATCGGCGGCGATCCGCAGGCCCTGCTGACGCGGGTCGGACGGGTCGTCACCCTGGGCGGGCTGCTGCTCGTGGAGGTGGCGCCGGCCGATGTCGACGAACGCGTGCAGGTCCGGGTGGACGACGGGCGCGGCGATGTGGGCACGGCCTTCCCCTGGGCCCGGGTGGGCGCCCCGGCGCTGCTGCGCCACGCGCGGGCGGCGGGCTGGACCGCCGTCGAGCGCTGGACCGCGCTCGGCCGTGGCTTCACAGCCCTCCAGCGCACGACGCCCCGGCCCCGGCCCGCCGGGGAGAACTGAGCCATGGGCGCCCAGCTGTCCCGGCTGCGCGGCCGCCACCGCGGCGGTCAGGGCCGACCGGGCCGTCCGGGCCCGATGGGCGAACCAGGGGAACCGTGCGAGCCGGGTGAAGCAGACCCCGCAGGAGGCGCCTCAGGAGGCGTACGAGGCCCGGAGGGCGCACGACGCCCCGGCCCCGGCCCGCCGGGGAGAACTGAGCCATGGGCGCCCAGCTGCCGGGCTGCGCGGCCGCCGCCGCGGCGGTCAGGGCCGACCGGGCCGTCCGGGCCCGGTGGGCGAACCAGGGGAACCGTGCGAGCCGGGTGAAGCAGGCCCCGCAGGAGGCGCCTCAGGAGGCCCGGAGGGCGCAGGCCGCACGACGCCCCGGCCCCGGCCCGCCGGGGAGAGCTGAGCCATGGGCGCCCAGCTGCCAGGCTGCGCGGTCGCCACCGCGGCGGTCAGGGCGGCCGGGCCGTCCGGGCCCAGTGGGCGAACCGGGAGAGCCGTGCGAGCCGGGTGAAACAGGCCCCGCAGGAGGCGCCTCAGGAGTACGCCCCGGCCCCGGCCCGCCGGGGAGAGCTGAGCCATGGGCGCCCGGCTGTCCCGGCTGCGCGGTCGCCGCCGCGGCGGTCAGGGCCGGCCGGGCCGTCCGGGCCCGGTGGGCGAACCGGGAGAGCCGTGCGAGCCGGGTGAAGCAGGCCCCGCAGGAGGCGCCTCAGGAGGCCCGGAGGGCGCAGGCCGCACCGGCGGTGTATCCGGCTTCGCCGGACGGCCGCCACGCCCCCGCCACAGACGGATCGCCAGCCACAGCGCGGACACCGCGAAGACTCCGGCGGTGATCAGCAGCCAGCGCGGCCAGAAGACATCGGCGCTCAGCCCCGTCGACTGCTCATAGCGCCGCTCCTGCTGCCCCAGAATCAACGGGAACCACACCAGCATCAGCAGCCCCGAGACAAACGCGGGCACCCGCACATGGTTGATCCACGAGGCCGGCGCGGGGAGCGCCCCCCGCAGGGCCCGGTCCGCGAGTGTGTACAGCGGCAGCAGCACCAGATCGTGGAGAACGGCCGCGCCGACGAACCAGATCACGATCCCGAGCCAGTCGCCGCTCAGCAGCCTGATTCCGGCGTACGCGGTCAGCGCGAAGGAGGACAGCAACAACAGCAGTCGCAGCGGCGAGTCCCCGTCATGCCGTCGGAGCCCCTTCACACCGTCTCCCCGAAGTTGAGCCGCCCGACCCACTTGGTGTTGTGCACCCCCGGGGCGCCCGGCACGATGATCCGCGCCGGGTAGCCGTGGTCCGGCGACAGATCCGCGCCGTTGACTTTCAGGGCGAGCAGGGAGCGCGGATCGCCGACCTGGTAGTCGCCCAGCACGACCGTCCGGAAGGACCCGTGCCGCTGGAGGGATTCCACGAACACCCCCGGCGGCCGGCCGGCGTATCCGACGAGCCCCGCGAGATCGGCCAGCCGCACCCCCTCCCACCGCTGGTCGGTCGTGGACCACCCCTCCACACAGGCGATGGGCAGCGCCGCGCCGTGCTGCGGCAGCCGTAGCACCTGCGCCCTCGTCAGAACGGCCTCACGGCCCGCCGCGCCCCGCACCACCAGCCGCCAGTCGGGCCCCATATCGCGGGCGCGGATGCCGACGCCCGCCGCGGTCTTGTTGATCTGGAAGCCATTCGGCCCCCGGCCCGGGTCACGGCCGTGCGGGGCGAGCAGGGCGCCGCGCCGCAACGGTCCGCCGATGCTCTGACCTACCGTCACCACCAGCAGTGCGAAGGAGCCGAGGCCGACCATTCCGAGCGCGCCCCGCCGCGACATGGTCGGCGCGGCCGGCCGCGGACTGACCAGTCCGGTCTCGTCGGGCGGCTCCGGCCGGGTGCGGGACACCGGAGTACGCAGCTCCGCCCGCGGCTCGCGGCTGCGCAACGCCCGCACCATACGGGAGAAGCGGAGCGCCACATGGACGACGAAGGCGGCCATGAAGATCCATGCCCCGTAGAAGTGCAGCGGGTAGAAGGACCCGGGGAAGATGTAGTCCAGCTGGATGTTGAGCACTCCGGTCGCGAACTCGAACAGCCCGCCGCCGACCAGCGCCAGCAGCGAGAGCCGCTCCAGACCGTGTCCGAGGGACCGCACCGGCGGCCGCTCGAAGAGCTTGGGGACGACGGACCACAGCTTCGCCAGGAGGACGGGGATGAGCACCACCCCGAGCGTGACGTGCACCCCTTGGGTGACGCGGTAGAGCCACGAGGGATGGGTCGGCCAGGAGAAGAGGTAGAAGCCGAGCAGCCCCTTGTCCGGCGTCTCGTCGTTGACCGGGGACAGCTCGGGGTTGTAGGCGGCGTACGACAGCAGACCGGTCACGAACAGCACGACGATGCCGAAGAGCAGGACCAGACCGAAGACGGAGGTCAGCCAGGGGCCGCGCAGGGGGCTGCGCCAGGGGGTGCGGTGCTCGCGGCCGTCGTCGTCACCGTCGTCACGGAGGGTACGGGGGCTGTGGCTCATGGCAAGACGGTAGGGCCGTCCCGCCCCGTTCCGGCGCGTTGGACTCATGACGAAACGCTGACGTCAGCCCGGCCGTGGCGGCCGGCGCGCCAGGATCTGACGGTTCGATGACAAGGTGCGGCGCAGCGGCCGGCGCGCGGCGCCCGCACCATAGCGTGACGTCGTGAAGCTCCCTCTCCGCATCGACAGCGACGCCCGTACTACTGGTGACGACGGCCGCGCCGGCCGCCGCCGGGATGTGCTCGCCGCGGCTGCCGCCGCCGTGCTCTTCGCCGTCGCGGCCGCCGTCGGCACTCTGATCCAGCGGACCGATCACACGCTGTATGTCGACTGGCCGCCGCTGCACGCCTCCTGGCACCCCCATGTGGGCCCCGGTACGCCCGCCGCCCTGGCCCTGGCCTGGGCCGTCGTCGTCCACGGTCCGCGGCTCGCGGCGCGGCTGCCGTGGCGTGGGCTGCTGTGGGCGAGCTGGGCGGCGGCCATGGTGTGGACGTGGTCGCTGGCGCTGGTCGACGGATGGCGCCGGGGCGTGGCGGAGCGGCTGACCGCCCGTCATGAGTATCTGCGCGGCATCGACCGGTTCGCCGACATCGGCGCGGCCCTGCGCGGCTTCACCGATCACATCCTGCTCACCCAGCCCGACTACTGGCCGGCGCATATCGCCGGCCATCCGCCGGGCGCGGTACTCACCTTCGTGGGGCTGGACCGCCTCGGGCTCGGCGGCGGCGGGTGGGCGGGAGCCTTCTGCATCACCGTCGGCAGTTCGGCCGCGGTCGCCATCCTGGTCGCGCTGCGCGCGCTGGGCGAGGAGCGGGCCGCGCGCACCGCCGCCCCCTTCCTTGTTCTCGCGCCCGCCGCCGTATGGGTGGGGGCCTCGGCGGACGGCTATTTCGCGGCCGTCTCGGCCTGGGGTCTGGCGCTGCTCGCGCTCGCGGCGACGGGTACGGTCCGGGCGCCGGGCGCCGTCGCGCTCGCCTCCGGGCTGCTGCTGGGCCTGACCGCGTATCTGTCGTACGGGCTGACGCTGCTGGCGCTGCCCGCCACGGCCGTGCTCCTGCTCGCCCGCACCGCGCGGCCGCTGCCCTTCGCGCTGGCCGGAGCGGCGGTGGTGGCAGGCGCGTTCACGCTGTGCGGCTTCCGCTGGTGGGAGGGGTACGGCCTGCTGGTGGAGCGCTACTACCAGGGCGTCGCCTCGGAGCGCCCGTACGGGTACTGGGTGTGGGCCGATCCGGCCGCCACGGCGGTGGCCGCCGGTCTGGCCTGTGTCGCGGGGGCGCGGCGCATGGTGCCGGCCGCCCCCGGGGCGCTACGGCGGCTGCGCGGAGGCAGCACGGGCACACCGGACGCGCTCGTGGTGCTGAGCTTCGCCGCGCTGCTCGCGCTCGCCGTCGCGGACCTGTCCGGTATGAGCAAGGCCGAGACGGAGCGGATCTGGCTGCCCTTCGTGGTCTGGCTGCTGCCCACCACGGCGCTGCTGCCCGCCCTTGACCTGCGCCGCTGGCTGTTGGTCCAGGCCGCGGTGGCATTTTTGGTCAATCATCTGCTGCTGACCAGTTGGTGACGGGACTCATGTGAAGAGCACGTGGTATTTCTGTGATACTGAAGGGGAAAAACGTCGGCATTGTTGCCAGGGGGCGGGACCCGTTGAAGGCGCTCAAGATCTTGAAGGCGTTGAAGGCTTTAAACGCGCGCAACGCCTACGGCGTCGCCGCGCCCATCGGCGCGCTGACGGCCGTGGCGGTCGTCGTGGCCCTGCTGATAGCCCTGACCTCCCCTGGGGACTCGGGCGGCTCGGCGGACGGGAAGCTCCCGGCCATGGCCGCCTCCCCCCGGTCGGACCGGGTTCCCAAGGATGCCAAGAAGAGGGACAAGTACGCCAACTGGGACGGCAAGGTGAAGGTGATCGGGGACGGCTCCACGTCCTACACCGGCCCGCAGCCGAAACAGCCCAGGATCGAGAAGCTCAAGCCCGGCCAGAAGCCGCCGCAGTTCGTGGTCTTCTCCTGGGACGGCGCTCTGGAGAACGACGACCATCTCTTCTCGCACTTCCGTGAGATCGCCAAGGAGACGAACGCCAAGATGACGTTCTTCCTGAGCGGCATGTATCTGCTGCCCAAGTCGAAGAGCGACCTCTATCGGCCGCCGCAGCACAATCGGGGCTCGGCCGCCATCTCCTTCCCGACCGACGAGCACATCAGGGAGACGCTGGAGCAGCTGAGCGGGGCGTGGCGGGACGGCAATGAGATCGGCTCCCACTTCAACGGCCATTTCTGCGGCGCCAAGGGCGGCCAGGACTGGAGCACCCAGGAGTGGAAGAGCGAGACCGAGCAGGCGTACTCGTTTGTGAAGCACTGGAAGACCAACACCGGCTTCACCGACGTCAAGCCGCTGCCCTTCGACTACGACGTGGAGCTGGCGGGCGGGCGCGCCCCCTGTCTGGAGGGGCAGAAGAACCTCATCCCGGCCATCAAGTCCCTCGGCTGGCGGTATGACGCGAGCTCACCGGGCGACTTCCAGATCTGGCCGTCCAAGATGGACGGAATCTGGAACTTCCCGCTGCAGCTGGTGCCGTATCCGGAGAGCGAGAAGCAGGTCCTCTCGATGGACTTCAACTTCCTCTACAACCAGTCCGGTGACAGCACGGAGGGCGATCCGGCGAAGTACCCCGAGTGGGAGCGGCTGACCCGCGAGGGCTATCTGAACGGCTTCGAGCGCGTCTACCACGGCAGCCGGGCGCCGCTGTTCATCGGCAATCACTTCGAGACCTGGAACGGCGGCATCTATATGCGGGCCATCGAAGACGTGATGAGGAACGTATGCCGCCGCGACGGTGTGCGGTGTGTGTCGTTCAAGCAGCTCGCCGACTGGCTGGACGCCCAGGACCCAAAGGTCCTGGCCAAGCTGCGGATGCTGGATCCCGCGGAATCGCCGGACTGGTCGACGTACACCAAGTAGTCCGGCGGCCTTCCGCGTCACCTCCGGCGGCTCACCGCCGGGTGGAAGCCCCCATATAGCGCGTCCAGATGTCCAGGGGATAGGCGTCGCCCGAGGTGGCGGCGCCTGCCCCGCCCAGCCCCTTCAGCGGCAGCAGCTCCTGGGACTTGGGGTCCACCCGCGACAGCGACACCGCAGTCGACAGGTCCTTGGTGTAGCCGACGAACCAGGCCGAGGTGCCGTCCTGCGCCGTACCGGCCTTGCCGGCCACATCGGCGCCGACCACGGAGGCCCCGCTCGCCGGCCCCGTACCGCTCTGCGCCGCGCCGCGCAGGGCGTCGTCCACATCCGACGCGACCTGGGCGCTGAACGCCCGCTTGGCGGGGTCCTTCCGCAGGTCGAGCTTCTCCCCGTTGCGCGTGAGCCCGCTCACCGAGTACGGCGGGGTGTGCGTGCCCCCCGCGGCGAACGTCCCGTAGGCGCTGGCCATCCGGATGGAGCTGGGGGTGGCGGTGCCCAGCGAGAACGCGGGCACCCGCGCGCCGAAGCTGCTGGGCAGCAGGCCCGCGTCGATGGACGCCCGCCGGACCCGGTCGAGCCCGACGTCCATGCCCAGCTGCATCATCGGGGTGTTGATGGACTGCACGACCGCCTGGCGCAGACTGACCTGCCCGTACGACGTGTCGCCGTCGTTGCTCGCGCGCACGATCTGCCCGCTCCGGTCCCAGTACGGCCCCTCGGGCGTGTGCACGGCGACCTTGTTGTTGCCGTCGTAGAGGGTCGTGGGCGATACGGGCGTGCGCTCGCCGTTGCGCTCGCGCAATACGCCGTCACGCAGCCCCGCGGCGTAGACGAAGGGCGTGAAGGCGGTGCCGGCCGGCACCGTGGAGGCGTTCGCGTCGTTGAAGCCCTGCTCCAGATAGCCGGGGCCGCCGTACAGCGCGGCGATTCCGCCGTTGTGGTCGACGGAGGCGGCGCCGATATGCACATGGCGGTCGTCCGGGCGGTTCTTGGGATCGAGCGAGTCCCTCGTCTTCTTGACCGCCTTGGCGAGCGCGTCCACCTTCCCCTTCTGGAAGGTGGTGTGGATCTGATATCCGCCCAGGTCGAAATCGGCGTCGGAGATCTCGGTATGGGAGTTCACATACGCCTTGGCGGTCTCCACCAGATAGCCGACCTGGCCGGTGAGCCCGACCGGCCTGGGCGTCGCCTTGGGATCGGGGAACTTCGTGTACTTCGCCCGCTCGGAGGCGGACAGCTTTCCGATGTCGACCATCCGGTCCAGCACCCACTTCCAGCGCTCGACCGCCCGGTCGTGGTTCTTGGCGCTGAGCGTCGGGTCGAACGTCCCGGCTCCCTTGAGCAGCGACGCGAGCAGCGCGCCCTCGCTGGGGTTGAGCTTCGAGACGTCCTTGCCGTAGTACGCGTACGAGGCCCGCTGAATACCGTAGGTGCCGCGCCCGAACCAACTCGTGTTCAGATAGCGCTGGAATATCTCCTCCTTGCTCATCCGGTCGTCCAGCTTGATGGCCATGAACATCTCGGTGAGCTTGCGGGAGAACGTCTGGCGCTGATTCAGATACGCGTTCTTCACGTACTGCTGGGTGATGGTCGAGCCGCCCTGGGTCTCACCGCCCGTCACCATCCTCGTCATGGCGCGCGTCAAGCCGCTCGGGGAGACACCGCTGTCCGAGTAGAAACTGGCGTTCTCGGCGGCGAGCACCGCCCACTGGACCTTTTCCGGGACCTTGTCCAGCGGCACCTCCTGCCGGTTCACCGGACCGGTGCGGGCCATCTCGCTGCCGTCGGCCCAGTAGTAGACGTTGTCCTGCTGGGTGGCGAAGTCGTTGAGGTTCTTGGGGATGTCGGTCTGCAGGTAGAGATAGCTCAGGAGGCCGGTCAGGCTGCCCAGGCAGAACAGGAAGAGCAGGGCCACCTGACGCCACGACGGCAGCCAGCGCCATACGCCCCGCCGGCCCTTACGGGGGTAGTCCAGCCGGATATGGCCGGCCGCCCACCGGCGCAGCCGCATACCCCGACCCCCCGACGGCGCCTTACGGCGGTGCTTGCGGTGCTTCCCCATGGCGTTGTCGCTGCTGCCCTGCACGTGTTTCCCCCACGCTCGCTCCGCGCGTGGGCGCGGCACAAAGGTGTGATCTTCCATCCCCCCAAGACCACACGATCCTATTTTCCCTTCCGAACATCTGTCGCCACAGGGCCCCAAAATTTTGTAACAGTGACGATATGCGGCGACTCCGCCCTGCCGGTGACCATTCGCGCCGGACGCCCGGCCGGTCCCCGCCCGCCGGGACGGGGCGCCGCGCGAGCCGTCCGCCGTCGGCCGCGCCGCGCCGGTCGGCACCGTGCGGCCCGTCCCCGGGGCGTTGCGTCCCGGAAGCTCAAATCAACCTCTGAACCGCGCCCCCGGTGGATTCGTCCTCTTCCCGTGGGGTCATTACCCCACAACGCGAGAAGACACCGCACGGAATGCGGGACGGAACGAGGAGGGGGAGCCATGGTGCGCCTCGGTACCGGAATCGGCTGGCGACCGGAAATCGCCGATGACATCGCGCGACTGCCCGGGATCGACTGGGTGGAGGTCGTGGCGGAGAACATCTGCCCCGGCCATGTGCCGGACGCGCTCCAGCGGCTGCGCGAGCGCGGGACCACGGTGGTCCCGCACGGGGTCTCGCTCGGCCTCGGCGGCGCCGAGCGGCCGGCCGCCGACCGCCTCACGGCGCTCGCCGAGCGGGCGGAGGCGCTGGACGCGCCGCTGGTCACCGAGCACATCGCGTTCGTACGGGCCGGGGGGCCGCTGACCGCGTCGCCCGCCATCGAGGCCGGCCATCTGCTGCCGGTGCCGCGCACCCGTGACGCGCTCGACGTGCTGTGCGAGAACGTGCGCATCGCGCAGGAGGCGCTGCCGGTGCCGCTCGCGCTGGAGAACATCGCGGCGCTGATCTCCTGGCCGGGCGAGGAGATGACCGAGGGTCAGTTTCTGGCCGAGCTCGTCGAGCGCACCGGGGTCCGGCTGCTCATCGACGTCGCCAATCTGTATACGAATCACGTTAACCGGGGCGAGGACCCGGCCAAGGCGCTGGACGAGCTGCCGACCTCGGCGATCGCGTACGTCCATGTGGCGGGCGGCGTCGAGAAGGACGGGGTGTGGCACGACAGCCACGCCCATCCGGTGACCCAGCCGGTCCTCGACGTCCTCGCCGAGCTGTGCGCCCGTACGGCACCGCCCGGTGTCCTGCTGGAGCGCGACGAGGACTTCCCGGCGGCCGAGGAGCTCGCGGGCGAGCTGGCCGCCATCCGCGCCGTGACGGCGGCGGGGGCGGCGGCGGGGGTGACGGACTGCCGGCCGGCCGAGGCGCCGGACGCGCCGAAGGCCCCGGACGCACCCGACGCGTCCGCTGTCGGCGCCGCCCGCCAGCGGCTCGCGCTCGCGCAGACCGCACTGCTGTCCGCGCTCGTCGCGGGCACCCCGGCGCCGGAGAGCTTCGACCGGCGGCGGCTGCGCGTGCAGAGCAAGGCGCTCACGGCCAAACGGGCCGGGGTGGTCGCGAAGGTGGCCCCGGAGCTGCCGGAGATCCTGGGCGACGGCTACCGCCCGGCGTTTGTGCGGTACGCCGACAGCCGCCCGATGACCGGCGGTTACCGCCGGGACGCGCTGTCGTTCGCGGAGCATCTGCTGGCGGACGACGAGCCCGGCGACCCGGTGGCGCGGCGGCGGTTGACCCAGTGGTGGCGGGAGCGGTCCGGGCCCGCCCCGCTGGCGGCGGGCCCCGCGGCGCGTCTGGCGCGCCGGGTCCGGCTCGCGCTGAGCGGGCGGTGAGGGACATGGATACGGCAGTGGGCCTGGTGTACGCGGCCGTCGCCGTCTCGTCGGCGACCGTCATCGCGGGCACGGTCATCTCCCGGCAGAAGGCCGACGGGCCGGCCGACGACCGGGCGTACGACCTGCTGGAGGCCGCGTTCCTGGCGGGTGGTCCCGGCCGGGTGGCCGACACCGTGATCAGCGGGATGTACACGGACGGGCGGCTGGCGGTCGGCGGCCCCGGTGTGGTCTCGGTGCGCCGGCCGATCGCCCATCACCCGGTCGAGGACACGCTGCTGCGGCTCTGCGCCCGTTCCCCGCACGGCGCCCTGAACTGGCTGCGCCGGGAGCTGATGCGCAGCGCGGAGGCGCAGGCGATCGGCGACCGGCTCGCGGAGCGCGGGCTGATGGTGCGGCCCGACGCCCTCGGCTTCTGGCGGGGTGCGGCCAAGGCGCAGATCGCGGCCTGCTGGGTGGGGGCGTTCCTGTCCATCGTGACGTCCGCGTCGGATGACTCGGTCCCCACGGGACTGCCGCTGATCTTCAAGATCTTCCCGGCGCTGTTCCTGGGGTTCGTGGTCGGCGCGGTCTGCGCCGGTGCGGCCAAGGGCCGGGTGACCGGGGCCGGGAAGCGGGCGCTGAAGGCGTGCCGGCGGGACGGCGGGCCCGGCCGCCGGCACGCTCCGTCCGCCGCCCACCACGCGTCGACCGCCGTGGCGGCGGCCGTCGCGCTGAGCGGGGCGGCCGCCCTGACCGCCGATCCGCTGCTGCGCGACCAGCTCCTGGAGGCGCAGAAGGTGCCGAGCTCGGCGGCCTCGTCCGGCTCGGGGTCGGCGGACTCCTCCGGCGGCTCGTGGTGCGGCGGAGGCGGCTCCGGCTGCGGCGGCTCATCGTGCGGCAGCAGCTCCTCGTGCGGCGACGGGGGCGGGTCCGGCTGCGGCGGGGGCGGGGGCTGCGGCGGCGGGGGCTGCGGCGGGGGTTGAGCACGTCGTACGGCCGGGGCGCCACCGCCGCATCCCCACTCGAGTCGTCCATATCGCGAAAACCATGGCGCGGTACCGGTCCGGTCCAGTACAACTCGGCCATGCTGTGGCTCTTGTTCCTGCTCGTCGCATGGGGCGCGGCGGTCGTCAGCTGCACGCGTCTGTGCCTGGCCGCGGTCGCCGCCGCCCAGCCGATGGACCCTGATCCGGCGGCGAGCGGGAAGGGCCTGAGCCTGTACGAGGCCGCGTTCCTGGCCGGCGGTCCCGGCCGGGTCGGCGATCTGGCCCTGGTCACGATGTACCGCGAGCGCCGTCTGCTGCTCGCGCGGACCGGCTGGGTCACGGTCGTGGACCCGGAGGGCCGGGACGCGCTGGAGCGGTCCGTGATCACCGCGATAGGCCCGGAGGGTCAGTCCCCCCTACCGCCGGTGCGGGCCGCGCTCGCCGCCGCCGACCCGGTACGGGCACTGGCCGGCCGGCTGGAGGCAGCGGGGCTCGCGGTGTCCGCCTCGGCGCGTACGAATGTGGGGGCGGCGGTACGGCAGGTACGGGCCGCGTGCGTCCTGGCGCTGCTGACGGGGGTGGCAGCGCTGCTGCTGGTGCCGCCCGCGGCGGGCCGGGGGCCGGTGGCGGCGTGGTTCGCGCTGCCGCTGCTGCTGACCGCGAGCTGTCTGCTGATCGCCCGGGTGGAGGCGCATCCGTACTCGCGCTGGGCGTCGCCCGCCGGGCAGCGGTTGCTGGGCCGGATCGATGTGCTACCGCGGCGGACCGTCGTCCAGCGTGCCGGCGGCGGGGCCGACGACGGGCGCGAGGACGGCGAGCTGCTCACCGCGGTCGCGGTCCATGGCACCGCGGCCCTCCCCGACCCGGCGCTGCGCGCCGCGCTGAAGGCGCATTGGGGTCATTGACCCCGACACCGCCGCGCGGTGCTTTACATGGCCAACCACCGCGCCAAATATCCCTTTATTGCGCAATGCACGAAGGGTTGGTCAGTGAGAGCAGCAGTGCTGTACGGCATCCTCGGGCCGCTGGTCCTGTCCGTGGCCATGACCACGCTGCTCGCGACCCCCGCCACCGGCAGACCGCTCGCCGCGCTCGCTCCGGGCCCCGTCGTGGCCACCACGAGCGCCACCGCCGCCCCGAGAAGCGCGCCCACCGCCACCGCCGGCCCCGCCGCCTGGTCCCGCTCACCCGCGTCCACCGCGCTGGCCGCCACGCCCCCCGGCGGCGGGGCCGCCGAGGCCCGCGGGGTGACGCTCGCCGCCCGGCGCGCGGCCGCCCGCGGCATCGCCTTCCGCCGCTGCCCGCGCGCCGAGCATCTGGCCGCCCCCGTCACCTGCGGGACCGTCTCCGTACCGCTCGACTACGCCCACCCGAACGGCAAGCGGATCTCCCTCACCGTCAGCCGGATCCGGGCCACCGGCCCCAAGGCCAGGCGCCAGGGCGCGCTGGTCTACAACCCCGGTGGCCCCGGCGCCTCCGGTATGGCGTTCCCCGAGTACGCGGCCGATACCGCCTTCCACCGCACGGCAGCGGCGTACGACTTCGTGGGCTACGCGCCCCGCGGAGTGGGCCGCTCCGCACCGCTGTCCTGTCAGAAGCCGACGGCCTTCGCCCAGGCGCCGGCCAACTTCCCGGCCTCCCCCACCGCCGCCTTCAAGCGGAAGCTGGTGACGCGGGCGCGCGCCTACGTGCGGGGCTGCGTACGCCGCGCGGGGGCGCGCCTCGCGCACTTCACCACGCTCAACAACGCCCGCGATCTCGACGTGCTGCGCGCCGCGCTCGGCGAGAAGCGGCTCAGCTTCATGGGCGCCTCGTACGGCACGTACTACGGTGCCGTCTATGCCACGCTCTTCCCCCGGCATGTGCGCCGGATGGTCTTCGACAGCGTGGTCAACCCCGACCCCTGGCAGATCTGGTACCGCGACAACCTCGACCAGTCGCTCGCCTTCGAGCGGCGCTGGCGGGACTGGCGCGGCTGGGTGGCCCGGCACGACGCCGTCTACCACCTCGGCGACACCGCCGACCGGGTGCTCGCCTCGTACGAGAAGGCCCGGCTGCGGCTGGAGCGTACGCCCGCGGGCGGCGTCGTCGGCACCGCCCGGTTCCAGAACGCGTTCCTGAGGACCGGCTACAACGACGCCTACTGGGATCCGAGCGCACGCGCCCTCGCCGACTATCTGCGCGGCGACCCCGACCGCCTGATCGCGCTGGCCGCGCCCGACCCGGCGGACGCCGCGTCCGACGAGAACGGGAACGCCGTCTACACCGCCGTGGAGTGCAATGACGCGCCCTGGCCGCGCACCTGGGCCACCTGGGACCGCGACAACACCGCCCTCGCCCGCCGCGCCCCCTTCGAGACCTGGGACAACGTGGCGATGAACCTGCCGTGCGCCTTCTGGCCGCTGCGCCACGACTACCCCGTGGAGGTCGGCATCGGCACCGGGCCGCGGCGCGGCACGCTGCCGCCCGTACTCCTGCTGGCGGCCGAACGGGACGCGGCCACGCCGTACGCGGGGGCGAAGGAGCTGTGGCGCAGACTGCCCGGCTCCTCGCTGGTGACCGAGCGGAAGGCGGGCACACACGGCCTGTGGGGCGGGTCGAACGCATGCGTGAACCGCTACGTCGACACCTATCTGCTGACCGGGAAGACCCCGGGCCGGACCGCCTCCTGCGCCCCGCGCGCGGAGCCGGAACCGCTTCCGGAACCGGCCCCGCTGCCCGAGTCCGGCAAGCAGCCGGCCTCGGTCCCCGGGACGCCGTAGGGCCCCCGTACGTACAGCCGTCAGGCCGTCAGGCCAGACCGGCCACCAGCTCGGAGACCGCCTTGCGCCGCCCGGTGAAGAACGGCACCTCCTCGCGCACATGCCGGCGTGCCTCGGACGCGCGCAGATGGCGCATGAGGTCGACGATCCGGTGCAGCTCGTCCGCCTCGAAGGCGAGGATCCACTCGTAGTCGCCGAGCGAGAAGGACGCGACCGTGTTGGCGCGCACATCCGGGTAGCCGCGCGCCATCTTGCCGTGGTCCGCGAGCATCCGCCGGCGGTCCTCGTCGGGCAGCAGATACCAGTCGTAGGAGCGCACGAACGGGTACACGCTGACGTAGTCGCGCGCGTGCTCGTCCGCGAGGAACGCCGGGATGTGCGACTTGTTGAACTCGGCCGGGCGGTGCAGCGCCATGTTCGACCACACCGGCTCCAGGGACCGCCCCAGCCGGGTGCGGCGGAAGAGGTTGTACGCCTCCTGCAGCGCGTCGGAGGTCTCCGAGTGCCACCAGATCATGACGTCCGCGTCGGCGCGCAGCCCGGACAGGTCGTAGGTGCCGCGCACCGTGACGTCCTTGGCGGCGAGCTGAGCGAAGAGCTCCTCGACCTCGTCGGCGTAGCCGGTGCGGTCCTCCGGCAGCACATCGCGCAGCCGGAACACCGACCACAGGGTGTAGCGGATGACCTCGTTGAGGTCCTTGGCCTTCTTGCCGGCGTGCGGAGTCTTCTCAGGAGCAGCAGTCATGCTCCCTATTCTCGCTCTCCGGGTCAGGCGCCCCGCCCCAGGGTGGCGGTGAGGAGTTCCAGCAGCTCGTCGGCGGCCTGATGGGCGCTCGCGATACAGGCGGGGATGCCCACGCCGTCGTACACCGCGCCGCACACCCGCAGCCCCGGCACCTTCACGACCTCGGCGCGGATACGGGCGACCCGGTCGAGATGGCCGACGGGGTACTGCGGCAGCCCGCCGTCCCAGCGGGTCACCCGGGTCGCGACGGGCGTGGCCGCAAGACCGACGGCTTCGCCGAGATCGGCGAGCGACATCCTTACCAGATCGGCGTCGTCGCGCCTCAGGTCGTCATCGTCCTCAAACCGCCCGATCGAGGTACGCAGCACAAAGAGATCGGGGTCGGCGTCCCTGAGCCAGCCCCATTTACGGCTGGAGAAGGTCGCCGCCTTGATCGTATGGCCGTCGACGGGCGGGACCAGAAAGCCGCTGCCCTCGGCGAGCGAGGCCACGTCGGCCCGGCGGAAGGCCATGGTGACCAGCGCCATGGAGGCGTAGTCGACGGTGGCCAGCTCGGCGGACGCGGCCGGGGAGTCGGCGGCCAGCAGGCGGGCGGCGGCCGGCGCCGGGGCCGCCAGCACCACCGCGTCGGCCTCCAGCACCCCGCCGCCCGGTCCGCCCGTGGCGACGATCCAGCCGTCGGCGGTCCGCCGCAGCTCCCGTACGGGCGCCTCGGTGCGGATCTCGCCGCCCGCCGCCCGTACGGCGTCGGCGACCGCCGGCGGCAGCCGCCCGATCCCGCCGTCGATGCCCATGAACACCGGGCCGTCCTGCCGCCGCGCGGCCCGCTCGGCCAGCTCCCGTACGCCCTCGGTCAGCGGACGGTTCGAGCGGGCCAGCTCGAAGAGGGTGGGGACCGACGCCCGCATCGAGGTCCGGTACACATCACCCGCGTACACCCCGCCCAGCAGCGGTTCGACGAGCCGGTCCACGACCTCGCGGCCGAGCCGCGCCGCGATGTACTCGCCGAGCGCCACGTCCTCGCCGACCTCGGTGGGCGGCAGCTCCGCGTCGCGGGCGATGCGCGCGAGCCCGTCGTCCGAGATCACCCCGGAGGCGGCGAGCGGCGCCGGATCGCCGGGCACGCCCATCACATGGCCCTTGGGCATCGGGCGCAGACCGCCGCGCGTCCACAGCGAGGCGGTCGCAGTCGCGGGCGGCTGCAGCCGCTCGCCGAGGCCGACGGCGCGCGCCAGCTCCACCGCCTCGGGACGGCGGGCGAGCATCGACTCGGCCCCCAGGTCCACCGGTACGCCCTCGATCTCGCCCGCGTACAGCTTGCCGCCGAGCCGCCCCGACGCCTCCAGCACGGTCACCCGCGCCCCGCCCGCCAGCAACCGGTGCGCGGCCGTGAGACCCGAGATCCCGCCGCCGATGACCACGACATGGCCGGTACGCCCCGTCCGCGGGGTGGTCGCTGCGCTCATGC
This sequence comes from Streptomyces sp. NPDC005393, assembly GCF_040606675.1. Lineage (NCBI taxonomy): Bacteria > Bacillati > Actinomycetota > Actinomycetes > Kitasatosporales > Streptomycetaceae > Streptomyces > Streptomyces sp. NPDC005393. Next base: position 138,080 of record NZ_JBEXFG010000002.1, read on the forward strand.
CCCCACTCTCTCACCCGCCCCGAGAGGGTGGTGCGCAGAGGCCGTGGCCAGGTCGGCCTCGATCCGGGCGGCGGTCGCGCGCAGCGCCGGGAGGAGGTCGTGGCGGGCGCTCTCGGCGGTGCCCCGGCCCGCGTGGGTGGCGAGGTTGAGCGCGGCCACCACCCGCCCGTCCGCGTCCCGCACGGGCACGGCGAGCGACCGCAGCCCCTCCTCCAACTCCTCGTCGACCAGCGCGTACCCGTCGGCCGCCGCCCGCTCCACCACGCGCACGAGCTCGGGCACCGAGGTCACGGTGCGGCGGGTCAGCGGCTCGGGTTGGAGGCCCGCCATCGAGGCGGCGCGGGCGTCGGCGTCCAGGCCCGCGAGCAGCACCCGGCCCATGGAGGTCGCGTAGGCGGGGAAGCGGGTGCCGATGGTGATGTTGACGCTCATGATGCGGACGGTGGGAACGCGCGCGACATACCGGATGTCGCCGCCGTCGAGGACGGCCAGGGACGCCGACTCCTGGACGGTGCGCACCAGTTCGCGCATATGCGGCTGGGCGATCTCGGTGAAGGTGAGATCCGCGAGGGGGGCGTAACCGAGCTCCAGCACGCGCGGCAGCGGCCGGAAGGCCCGGCCGTCGGCCTCGGCGTACCCCAGCGCGACCAGGGTGAGCAGCGAGCGGCGGGCGGTGGCGCGCGGCAGCCCGGTCGCCTCGGCGACGGCGCTGAGCGTCAGCCCGCCGTGGCCGCCTTCGGCGGCGTTCCCCGCCGCCCCGGCCCCCGCGCGGCCCCGCGCCGCGCGGGCCTCGCCTCGTTCGTGGTCCCCCGCCGCGCGGCCCTCGCCTTGAGCCACCCCCCGCGCCGCGCCGGATTCGCCTGGGGCGCCGTCCCGCGCCGCGCGGACCTCGCCTCGGGCGCTGCCCCCGGCCGCCCAGGCCTCGCCTCGGCCATCTCGCGCCCTGCCGGCCTCGCCTCGGGCGCCGTCCCGTGCCGCGTCTGCCTTACCTCGGTCGTGGTCCCGCGACGGCGTGCCGGCCTCGCCTTGAGCCCGCCCTGCGGCGCCTGCCTCGCCTGGGGCGCCGCCCCCCGCCGCGCCGAGCGCTCGCAGCACGGCGAGGCCGCGCGCGAGCGACTGCAGAAACCCCGCCCCCAACTCCCGCTTGGCCACCCGCGCGGGGTCCTCCCCCACCGTGGCCCGCACCCCGCCCGCGGCTCCCGCGGTGGCCGAGGCGCCGGGCACCACATCGCCCGGTGTACCGGCGACGCCATCGGATGCCCCGGCCAAGCCGCCCCGCCCCTGCGGCGGCCCGACGGACAGGCCGGACGCGCCGGAGGGCCCCGCCGACCCGCGCGGCCCCGGATCCTGTCCGGCGCGGCCCGGCCCGGAAGGACGCCCCGGCGGCAGGCCGGACGCTTCGGCGAACGGCCCGCCGCCCGCGTCCGCCGCCGACGGCCACGGCCTCGGCGGGGGCGGGGCGGCCAGTGCCGCCTCCATCGCCGGGACCTCCGCACACAGCGGACCCAGCACTGCCGCCCGCAGCGAGGCCACGTCATGGCGGCTGGTGTGGCTGACCACGTTGACCGCGCACGCGATCCGGCCCGTGACGTCCCGCACCGGTACGGACACCGCCACCAGACCCGGCTCGATCAGCTGGTCGTCCAGCGCCCATCCGTCGTGGGCCGCCTCCTTGACGCGGGTCTCGAAGTCGGCGTCGGCGGCGGCCCGGTGGCGGGGCGGCACGGCCGGGAAGGCCGTATCCAGCGGGTCGGCGGCGCGACGGGCCCGCCAGGCCGCCCACGTCGGAGCGGACCACTCGGTGGCGAACAGGGCGCCTGGGGCGCAGCGTTCGGCGGGGAGCAGATCGCCGATGCGGAAGGCGAGGGACATGGTGCGGCGGCGGGTGGCCTGGACGACGAAGCGCACCCCGTCGCCGTCCGGCACGGCGACCGAGACGGACTCGTCGAGGCCGTCGGCCAGCCGCTCCGCGAACGGGCCGAGCGCGGCCGGCAGACCGCTCGCCGCCAGATACGCGTTGCCCAGCTCCATCAGCCGCACCGTCAGGCCGACGTCGCGCCCGTCGAGCCGTACGTATCCGAGCTGTTGGAGCGTGCCCACCACCCGGTCGACGACGGACCGGGCGAGCCCGGTGCCGCGCACGAGATCGCCGGGCCGGATGGCCGTCCGCCCCTCGTGCGCGGCCAGCCGGGCCAGTTCGCGCAGCACGGCCAGACCCCGCTCAAGGGGGCCGACGGAGCCATTGACAGGTGGGGGCACCGGGCCGAGACTCATCATCAGCCAATTATGAACGAAGTTTCACCAGGCGAACAAGTGGCATACATTCCTTCACCGACGAGGGGACGATCTGATGCGCACGACCGTCGGCATCATCGGCGGCGGGCCCGCCGGTCTGCTGCTCGCCCGGCTGCTGCACCGTGCGGGGATCGACTGTGTGGTGCTGGAGAGCCGGGACCGGGCGTATGTCGAGCGGCGTCAGCGGGCCGGGATTCTGGAGCAGGGCACGGTCGACGTCCTGCGGGCGTGCGGCGCGAGCGAGCGCCTGGATCGCGAGGGGCTCACCCACCACGGCATCGAGCTGCGCTTCGAGGGCCGTGCGCACCGCGTCGACCTCCCCGGCGCCACCGGCGGCAAGTCGGTGACGGTCTACGCCCAGACCGAGATCGTCAAGGATCTGATCGCCCTTCAGCTCGCCGATCCCGCCGGGCCCCCGCTGCTGTTCGGGGCCGAGGCGCTGGCCATCGAGAAGCCGGACTCGGCCGCGCCCGTCGTCCGCTTCCGCCACGAGGGTCGCGAACAGACGCTGACCTGCGACTTCGTGGCGGGCTGCGATGGCTTCCACGGCATCGCCCGACGCACGGTCCCCGCCGACCGGATCCGTACCTTCGAGCGCGCCTATCCCTACTCGTGGCTCGGTGTGCTGGCCGATGTGCCACCGTCCTGCAAGGAGTTGATTTACGCCCGTCACCAACGCGGCTTCGCCCTGCACAGCATGCGCTCACCGCGGGTCTCCCGGCTCTATCTCCAGGTGCCGAACGACACGGACACCGCCGACTGGTCCGATGAGCGGATCTGGGACGAGCTGGCCACCCGCTTCGCGGTCGACGGGGAGTGGGCCCTGGAGCGCGGCCCGATCACCGCCACCTCGCTCACCCCGATGCGCAGCTTCGTCCAGGAGCCGATGCGCCACGGCCGGCTGTTCCTGGCGGGCGACGCGGCGCATATCGTGCCGCCCACCGGCGCCAAGGGGCTCAATCTCGCCGTCAGCGACGTGGTCACGCTGGCCCGCGCGCTGGCCCACCATCACCAGACCGGCTCCACCGAGCTGCTGGACGGCTATTCGGCGACCTGTCTGCGCCGGGTGTGGCAGGCCGAGCGGTTCTCGTACTTCATGACCGAGACCCTCCACCGGCGCCCGGACCAGAGCCCGTTCGAGGACCGGCTCCAGCTCGCGCAGCTGGACCGGATCGCCACCTCCCCCACCGCCTCCGCCGAGCTCGCCGAGAACTACGTCGGCCTTCCGCTCTCATGACGGCACCGAGCCCGCCGGGCATCCGGCGCCCCCCGGCCGCCGAGCGCTCGGTGGCGGGCCGGGTGCTGGCGGTCCTCGACGCGTTCGACGCCACGCACCGCTCGCTGTCCCTCACCGCCCTCGCCCGCCGCGCCGGGCTTCCGCTGGCCACCGCGCACCGGCTGGTCGCCTCGCTCACCCGCTGGGGCGCCCTGGAGCGCGATACGACCGGGGCGTACCACATCGGGCTGCGGCTGTGGGAGGTGGCGACGTTGTCGCCGCGCGGGGTCGGGGTGCGCGAGGCGGCGCTGCCGTTCATGGAGGACCTGTACGAGGCCACCCACGAGAACGTCCAACTCGCCGTGCGCGACGGGCTGGAAGTGGTCTACGTCGAGCTGATCTCCGGGCGCTCCGCGGTCCAGGTCCGCACCCGGGTCGGCAGCCGCTGGCCGCTGCACGCGACCGGTGTCGGGCTGGTGCTGCTCGCGTACGGGCCGCCGCGGCTGTGCGAGCGGGTGTGCGCCCGGCCGATGCGCCGCTTCACGGAGCTGACGGTCCAGGATCCCGCCCGGCTGCGGGCGGCCCTCGCGGAGGTGCGGCGCACCGGGATCGCGGTCAGCGACCGGCAGATCACCATGGACGGGCTGTCCATCGCGGCACCGGTGCGCGGGCCGCGCGGGGACGTGGTGGCCTCGCTGTCCGTGGTCGTACCGGTGGCGGAGGGGCAGGCTCCGGGGCTGATCCCGGCCGTACGGGTCGCCGCGCACGGGATCTCCCGTACCCTCGCCGCGGCCTGGGGGCAAGACTCCGTCGCGGACGCTTCCGGTTGACGGAAAGGCCCCTTGCCGGGGAGTGATTCCGGCCAGATTCTATGGGCCACATCGCCCGTCACACATCACGCTCGGAGCCTGGACTCCCGGGCCCGAAAGGGGACATGGGGACATGCCCGAAGTGACCACACCCACCGTCACGCAGGAGCGGGAGTCGGGGCCGAGACGCTGGCAGCCGTACCACACCCTGTGGGCCATGCTGCTCGGCGGCTGGCTCTTCTCCTACGCCGACCGCGCGATCACCGGACCGGTGGTCACCTGGCTGATCGACAACGATCACGGAATGCTGGGCTCCGCCAGCCATCCGCACGCGCTCGGCGGCCTCATCGGCAGCCTCTTCTTCGCGGGCTACATGCTGACCCAGTTCCCCGGCGGCTATCTCGGCGACCGCTTCGGACACCGCACGATGCTGGCGATCTCGCTGGTGTGGGCGGGGGTGGCGACCCTGGCCAGCGGGGTGGTGACCGGGCTGATCGCCTTTGTCGCGCTGCGCGTGCTGACCGGGCTCGGGGAGGGCGTCTTCTACTCCAACGACCGCTCGCTCATCGCCCAGCGCACCCCGCCCGCCAAGACGAGCCTCGGCATGGGCGTCGCGATCACCGGCCTGGCCATCGGCCTGACGATCGCGACCATCAGCGCGCCCTATCTGATCGACTGGGGCGCGGAGGTCTTCGGCCACGAGGACGCCTGGCGGATGCCGTTCCTGGTGCTGGGCGGCGCGACGCTCGCGTTCGGCTGGGCCACCGCGGTCTATATGCGGCGCATCGGCGGCCCGCTCAAGGCCACCGGCTCCACGCTGCGGCTGCTGGGGATCTCGGCGGTGCTGTGCGCCGCCGTCATGGCGGTCTATCTGATCGCCGACGGGGCGGGGATGCCGAGCTGGGGCGTGGCGGTCCTGGAGTGCGTGCTCGCGTTCGTTCTCATCGGGACGATCCTGGCCAGGCGGGGCGCGCGGCTCGGCGCGATCTCCCGCAACCGCAATGTGCTGCTGCTCAGCTTCGCCTTTATCGCGGTCATGTGGAATCTGTGGTTCTTCAGCTTCTGGTCGGTGTCGATCGTCGCCGACGCCGCGCACAGCTCCTTCCAGAACGCCGCGCTGGTGGCCACCTTCAACGCGGGCGCGGGCATCCTCGGGTTCCCGGCCGGGGGCCGGCTCTCGGACCGGGCGAAGGACCGGGGGTGGGGGCGGCGGCCGCTGCTGATCGCGTTCACCGTGGTCCAGGGGGTTCTGGTGCTGGTCTTCGCCGCCTATCTCCAGTCCCATGAGAAGCCCTCCCTCTGGGTGATGTCCGTCCTGCTCTTCGTCACGAGCCTGTTCTTCAACGCCCTCCAGCCGATGGCGCACGCGCTGCTGAGCGATGTGGTCGACGCGGCCCAACGCGGGGCGGCCTTCGGGCTGTTCAACCTGGTCGGGGAGATCGGCGCGGTGATCAGTCCGGCGCTCAGCGGCACGCTCTTCGACCACTACGGCAGCTGGACGCAGGCCGTCTACATCGACGGCGCGCTGATGCTCGTCAGCGCGGTGCTGTACGTCCTGATCCGTGAACAGGCGCCCCGCACGTAGCGTTGTCCCCACACGGCGGGACATACGGCGGCGGAGGGGCATACGCGATGGCGGCGGCGCGGCGGATGGTGGTCATCGGAGGCGACGCGGCGGGCATGTCCGCCGCGTCACAGGCGCGCAGGCTGGCGAGCCGGAGCGAGCTGGAGATCCTCGTCTTCGAGCGCGGCCACTTCACCTCGTACTCGGCCTGCGGCATCCCGTACTGGGTCGGCGGCGAGGTGGACGGCCCCGATGCCCTGGTCGCCCGTACGCCCGAGGCGCACCGCGGGCGCGGGATCGACGTACGGACGCGCACCGAGGTCACCGAGATCGACCTCGCCGGGCAGCGGGTCCTGGCCCGGGAGCTCGATCCGCGCGGCGACGGCGAGAGCTGGTACCGCTTCGACGACCTCGTCATCGCCACCGGCGCCCGGCCGCGCCGCCCCGACCTGCCCGGTATCGACGCGCCGGGCGTGCACGGTGTGCAGACCCTGGACGACGGGCAGGCGCTGCTGGCCACGCTGGAGTCCACCCGGGTGGGGCGGGCCGTCGTGGTCGGGGCCGGCTATATCGGCGTGGAGATGGCCGAGGCGCTCACCCGCCGCGGCTATAAGGTCACCGTTCTGGAGCGCGGTGAGCAGCCGATGGCCACGCTCGACCCCGATATGGGGCGGCTGGTGCGCGAGGCGATGACCGGGCTCGGCATCGACACCGTGACCGGCGCGGAGGTCACCGAGGTGATGACCGGCGAGGACGGCCGGGTGCGGGCCGTGGCCACCAAGGTCAGCGAATACCCCGCCGACGTCATCGTCCTGGGCCTCGGTGTGGTCCCCGAGACCGGTCTGGCGCGCGAGGCGGGGCTGCCGCTGGGCGAGTCGGGCGGGCTGCTGACCGATACGGCCATGCGGGTGCGCGGTTTCGACACCATCTGGGCGGGCGGCGACTGTGTGGAGGTCCTCGATCTGATGTCCGGCCTCACCCGGCATATCCCGCTGGGCACCCACGCCAATAAGCAGGGCCAGGTCATCGGCTCCCATATCGGCGGTGGCTACGCGACGTTCCCGGGCGTCGTGGGCACGGCGGTCAGCAAGGTCTGCGATCTGGAGATCGCCCGCACCGGGCTGCTGGAGGCCGAGGCGGCGGCCGTGGGGCTGCGGTTCCACACTGTCACGGTCGAGTCGACGAGCCGGGCCGGATACTACCCGGGCACCCGCCCGATGACGGTGAAGATGCTCGCCGAGCACCGTACCGGGCGGCTGCTCGGCACACAGATCGTCGGCCGGGAGGGCGCGGGCAAGCGCGTGGACATCGCGGCGGTCGCGCTGACCGCCGGGATGACAGTGGACCAGATGACGGCGCTGGACCTCGGCTACGCCCCGCCGTTCTCTCCGGTATGGGACCCGGTGCTGGTGGCGGCGCGCAAGGCGGCGGCAGCGGTACGCACGGCCGAGGACCGGTAACCGGGCCGGCCGGCGCCCTCAGCCGTCGATACCCCTCAGGGCGAGCCGGGCGCGCTCGGCCAGATGCCGGGGGCAGCTCCACTCCCCGGGGGCGAAGGGCCGCTCGGGCGTGTCGTACTCGTCCGGCGCGTACAGATGGTTGAGGTGGTCGCCGTACGGATCCTCGTGGAATCCGAAATGGCGGCCCCTGACCAGCTCGGCCAGCTGCTGCCAGGGGTGCGCGTCCCCGTGCGGGCAGGGCTCCCCCAGCGGTGCGGCGTCGACCGTGCCGAGGATCGCCCGCAGGTCCCGGTGCACGGCCTCGGGCGGCGGTTCCTCGCCGGAGGTCACCGACCAGCAGGCGACCAGCAGCAGGACGGCCCGCTCGCGCGGATCGGCCGGGCCCGCCGCGAACCGCCGCGCGGCCCACAGCCCGGCGTCCTCCGCGGCCTGCCCGTCCCGGCAGCGCCGGCGCACGGCGCAGGTGAGCCGGTCGATGTCGAGCCGTCCGTCGGGGCGCACGAGCACCTCGTCCAGATACGCGGTGTGCCGGATGCCGAAGAGCCGCCCGCGCCCGGTCCGCAGATGGTCGAGCGCCTCGCGGGCGATCGTGGCGAGAAAGGCCGGGCACAGCCACGCCTCCAGGGGCGCGGTCTCCAGCCCCTCCCGCTGCCAGTGCCGGTAGACGCCCCGGCCGCCGGGGCTGAGCAGATGGATGCCCACGGTCGCCTGTTCCGCCGTGTCCTTGCGGACCTCGGGGTGCTCGTACTCCCCGGCCCCTTCGACACCGGTGCCATGCGGGCAGGACGCGTCGCCGAAACCGGGCAGCACGGCCTCCAGGGCGTCGATCATGGTGTCGAGGACCCGCTTGTCCCGGATCCGGCCGCTGGCCGCGTACCAGCAGGCGGCGTGCAGGATGACGACGAGCCCGGCCCGCTGCTCGCCCGTGGGGTCCGCGCTCAGGCTCATGGCGTAGGCGGACAGCTCCCGGCCGGGGTCGACGGCCGCGCTCGGGTAGTCCCACACGATGGAGCGCAGATCCTCGGCGCGGCGCGCGTCCCGGGCGGGGAGCCGGGGCGGGATGCCGCCGACGCTTCCGGGGGCGATGATGTCCACGGCGACCCGTGCGTACCCGGCGATGTCACGGGGGCACAGCCACTGCTCCTTGGTGGCGTCGTCCTCCCACTCGGCGTCCTCGTCCTCGGCCAGCCCGTTGGTGAGCAGCGGCAGATCGTCCACGAAGTGGTCGATCCGGTCGTCCAGATCGCCCTCGTACGGATGCGTCCGGTGCGCGCAGGGCCGATCGCGCAGCCGCCGGTCCGTGGCGTGCAGCGCCTCCAGGACGGCCGCCACGACGCCCGGCCCGGAGAACCGGCCGACGTACGTGGCCATCATGACCAGGCCCAGCGTCCAGGCGTACGCCTCCTCGCCCGCGGGGTCGGCGGCCAGCCGCCGGGCGCAGTCCAGGACGACCCCGTCCGAGTCGCCGCCGTAGCTCTCGTTGAGGATGCTGTCCCAGTCGTCGACAAAGTGGACACATGCTGACAGCGCGGAGACGGGCATGTCGGTCATGCCCCTCACGACGCCGTGGGGCCCGCGCGGGTTCCCCCGGGCTCCGATCTTCACGGAAGGTACGCGTTATGCGCTCCGCGTATGCACGAACTCCACGAGGCGGGTCAGGGCGTCCGGGTCGGTACTGGGCAGGACGCCGTGGCCGAGGTTGAAGATATGGCCTTCGAGACCCTGGGCCGCGTCCAGCACCTCGGCCGCCTTGGCCGCCACGGCCGAGCGCGGCGCGAAGAGCACGGCGGGGTCGAGATTGCCCTGCAGCGCCTTGCCGGGGCCCACCCGCCGGGCCGCCTCGTCCAGCGGCACCCGCCAGTCGACGCCGACGACGTCCGCCCCGGCCTCGCCGAGCAGCCCGAGCAACTCACCGGTGCCGACGCCGAAGTGGATGCGCGGCACACCGTATCCGGCGACGGCGTTGAAGACCTTCTCGGAAGCGGGCAGCACGCTGCGGCGGTAGTCGGCGGGGGCCAGGGCGCCGACCCAGGAGTCGAAGAGCTGGACGGCCGAGGCACCCGCCTCGATCTGCACCTGGAGAAAGGCGGCGGTGATGTCCGCGAGCCGGTCGAGCAGATCCGCCCACAGCGCGGGGTCCCCGTACATGAGCGCCTTGGTGTGCTCATGGTTGCGCGAGGGGCCGCCCTCGACGAGATAGCTGGCGAGCGTGAAGGGGGCGCCCGCGAAGCCGATGAGCGGGGTGGCACCGAGCTCGCCGACGAGCGCGCCGACCGCCTCGGTGACGTACTTCACATCGTCCGGGTCGAGCGGACGCAGCCGCGCGAGATCGGCGCGGGTACGGATCGGCCGCTCGACGACGGGGCCGACGCCCGGCTTGATGTCCAGATCGAGGCCGATGGCCTTGAGCGGTACGACGATGTCGCTGAAGTAGATCGCCGCGTCCACGCGGTGCCGGCGCACCGGCTGCAACGTGATCTCCGTGACCAGATCGGGCCGCATACAGGACTCGAGCATCGCGGTGCCCTCGCGGACCTTGCGGTATTCCGGAAGCGAGCGCCCCGCCTGCCGCATGAACCACACCGGTGTATGGGGCACCGGTTCCCGCCGACACGCCCGGATGAAGGCCGAGTCGGCTGTGGCACGGGCCGCGGCGCGGCCGGTCTGCTGCTGGCCCGAGGGCCGCTCTGTGGCGCTCATGTCCCAAATCTTCGCACGGGCCGAACGAGTGACCCGCCAACCCGGGTGTTCCTCCCCGGCCAGGGCCCTCACTGCGCCTAGTCTTCCGGGCATGGCAGCGGTTCAAGGACACCTCTCGAACGGTGCTGACGGCGCTGACGGCACGGACGCGGGCGGTGAAGACGCCCCGCCCGTCTTCCGGCGCGCGGTCGCCGCGCTGCGCGGTGTGCGCGTGCGGCCCGAGGTGGAGCTCGATCCGACCCCGCCGCCGCGGCGGCTCGCGCCCTTCTCGTACGCGCTGGAGGCGGTGGTCACCGCGGACGGCGCCGACGACGACGCGGAGCTGGCGGAGGGACGGCTGATCCTGCTGCACGACCCGGCCGGGCACGACGCCTGGCGCGGCACCTTCCGCCTGGTCACCCTGGTCCACGCCGACTTGGAGCCGGAGATCGCGGCCGATCCGCTGCTGCCCGAGGTGTGCTGGTCGTGGCTGACCGGCGCGCTGGAGGCGCGCGGCCTCGCGTACGGCGAGCCCAGCGGCACGGTGACCCGGGCCAGTTCGCACTACTTCGGCGCGATGGGCGAGCGGGAGCCGTCGGCCCGGATCGAGATCCGCGCCTCCTGGACGCCGTCCGACCACCCGTCCCCCGAGCCGGCCCGCCCCGAGCCCCAGCGCGCCGACCGGACGCCACCGGAGCGGGCGGGCGAGGGGGTCCCGGAGCCGCTGGGCGTGCCGGACACCGCGGCGCATCTGGCCGCCTGGTGCGATCTGCTCTGTCAGATCGCGGGCCTGCCCCCGGCTGGGGCGGCCGAGGCGGGCGTGGTCTCGCTGCCCCAGCGACGCGGACCCCAGCCGCGCTGAGCAGATTGCTGTGCGCCCCCCGTGGCGAGTGAGCCGAAGGGGCGCGCCGCTGTCGAAAGGGAGAGCGCGCGGAGGCCCTTCGGGGTCCCATCCGGTTTGGGGTACTCCTGGCGAGTGAGCCGAAGGGGCGCGCCGCTGTCGAAAGGGA